>CAMOGO010000011.1 GCA_946614075.1 uncultured Lachnospiraceae bacterium
CTGGTACTATACCAACTGGGTGACCAAGCTGAGCGCGAACCCGTCCATGGCAACGATCGACCTTGGAAAGCTCATCATCGATGATTTCGTCTCGAAATGCGCATCCCAGTGCCGTGGACAGAAGACAACCCTGTCCATCATTGACCTGGCAGAGTTTGCCAACACCGTACCTTCCGAGCTGGCTGAGTTCTCGCAGTCTGTCAGTGGCCTGATTTCTGATAAGCAGTACAATACGGTATCGAATGCCCGTTATGGCACCCGTGAGTTTGCGACAAGCTCCAAGATCGACCAGGTCGACCTGGCAGACCTCGCAGAGAATATGGGAACCGAGGCAGGACAGGATCTGGCTGCCGCCATCAAGGGTGCGGTCAAGTACAACCTGACCTCCTCCAACATGACCAATGCCTACGGCGTATCGATCTACTTCCCTTACCAGAAGACCTCTTACGTCGACAAGATCTGCAACACCTACGACGAGATCGGCATGGATGAGAGCTATGCAGCCTGCATCCGCCAGTTCGCCAGCATGGAGACCAGCGGCCAGCTCGCAGCCGGCGGCACCTCCAACCCGATGTCATCGCTCTTTGGAACGACGGCTTCGAACTCTTCCTCCTATGGAGATGCTGAGCTGATCCAGGGCCTGTTAGGAAGCTTCCTTGGCGGCGACGCCAGCTCGCTGATCAGTGGCCTTAGCTCTGCAAACTCGAGCTTCTTCTCCGACCGCGCTATGTCGGACGAGGATACCGCCGAGTACCTGGCCATCAACGCCTTCAACGCCAGCGCCCTGACCTGGAGCCAGGCAGCAGACGGCAGCTATTATCTGGCACTCCCTGAGACCCAGTGGGCCCTGGTTCACGACCTGGATCTGAATGTCTTCTACGACAATGGCGAGGGCTATGTAGACCTTGGCTTGGACAACCTCTTTGACTTCGACGAGGAAGGCAACCTCCTGCCCGAGGTCGACCGCACCTGGCTTGCCATCAACAACCAGACCATCCCGTACTACCGCATGGATACTGTGGTCAATGGCGATGACTACAGCATCACCGGCTATGTCCCTTGCTTCCTGAACGGCGTACAGGCAGAGCTGATCATCGAGTTCTCCTCCGAGAATGAGAATGGCGAGATCATCGGCGCCCGCTACACCTACCACAGCACGGCAGACGAGATGGCAGCGATGGAAGAGGATGAGGCCTACACCGAGGTCGTCGCAAAGTCCCTGACCGAGCTTCAGGTCGGCGACACCATCGACTTCATCTTTGACTTCTACACCTACGACGGCGTGTACGAGGACAGCTACGTCTTTGGACCTCAGCTGACAGTCACCGAGGATATGGTCATCTCCAACACCGAAGTCGGCGACGGCGACATGCTGATCACCTACCGCTTCACCGATATCTACAATCAGGAATACTGGACAGATACGATTGTGGAGTAAGGTTGGATAATAATTAATAATTAAAGAGAAAGGGCTGCTGCCCGGGGAAGACTTTAACAGTACCTTGAGGCAGCAGCCCTTTTTGTGTCCGGTAAAAGAGCACATAGATGTCAATTTAGATGTCAATTTAGATGTCAATTTACTGGGGCGTGAAAGGTGGCGGGGCCGGTAAGAGAGCTTGAAAAGGTTGGCTTACCGGGACGTGAGAGTTAGAAGGGCCGGTAAGAGAGCATGAAAAGGTTGGCTTACCGGGACGTGAAAGGCAGAGTGGCCGGTAAAAGAGCTTGAAAAGGTTGGCTTACCGGGACGTGAAAGGCAGAGGGTCCGGTAAAAGAGCATGAAAAGGTTGGCTTACCGGGACGTGAAAGGCAGAGTGGCCGGTAAGAAAGCATGAAAAGGTTGGCTTACCGGGACGTGAAAGGCAGAGGGTCCGGTAAGAAAGCATGAAAAGGTTGGCTTACCGGGACGTGAAAGACAGAGGGTCCGGTAAGAGAGCTTGAAAAGGTTGGCTTACCGGGACGTGAGAGGTGGAGGGGCCAGGTCAGGAAATCAACCGCCTGAATTTCCTGATAATGAGGAAAAGAGAGGTCAAGATCAGGAAATCAATTGGCTGACCTTCCTGATAAAGAGGAAAAGAGAGGTCAAGATCAGGAAGCTAACTGGCTAAACTCCCTGATAAAGAGGGAAAGAGGGGCCAAGATCAGGAAAGCAACTGCCTGGGATTCCTGATAAAGAGAGAAAGGGAGGTCAAGATCAGGAAGCTAACTGGCTAAACTCCCTGAAAAAGAAGGAAAGAGGGGCCAAGATCAGGAAATCAACTGTCTGAACTTCCTGATAAAGAGGGAAGGAGAGGCCAAGATCAGGAAACTTACAGAAAAAAGTCCTGACAAATAAGCCAGAGGGATTGTTTGTCAGGAAATTAAGAAGGAGAGATCCTGATCTGGAAACCAGGAAACGGATTGGTCAGGAAACACCAGGAAGAATGAATATACTATCCCAGCACACTCTTCTTCAATACATATCTCTGATACCAGCCTTCGTCGCAGTGCTGATCCTCCGGCGTGAGCGGGCAGCCCTGCCACAGGTCATCCGAAATCTGCAGGATGATATCCGTCATCTCAAGCATTTCCGTCCACTTCGGATCGATCGCATCGTATCCACAGATGCATCCCAGGATGTTTCCTGTGATGGCACCGGTCGAGTCGCTGTCGCCATTGTGATTGACCGCGGCGATCAGACCGCCGGACAGGTCATGCTCATGGCGCAGAGCGCAGTAGAGCGAGATAGCCATAGCCTCATCCGCGATCCAGCCCTGGCCTAAAGCAGCGATGTTCTCCTGGTCGGGACGGTCATTCGCTGCAAGGTCGAGAGCCTTATCAATCAAGCCTGCCAGCTCGCGGGCCTCATACCGTTCATTCTCCGGATCGAAGAATAGGTAAAGAAGCGCATCCTTCGCTTCCAGAACAAGGTCCCGTAACGGAAGCTCTTTGTTACCTCGGTAGGCCAGACGTTGGATGATGTACGCAACGACAGCGGCGGGCATGTAGCCGAGCGGGTGATCGTGCGTGATCGCCGCGACATCCGCCGAGAAACGAGCAGCCATCAATGCATTTTCCGAGAAGAGCCCCTTAGCCGGGTTAACAGGCGGGAAGAGGTAATCCGGATTTTCCATCACGGGGTCCACGGTATTGACAAAATCGAGGAGGACAGAAGTCTCGGGGCCTGCTGTTTCCGCAGCGCAGGCAGCAGCCTCAGGGTTAACAGTATCCGTCTCAGTGCAGGCAGCGGTCCCCGGGTTGGCAGTTTCCGCAGCGCAGGCAGCAGCCTCAGGGTTAACAGTATCCGTCTCAGCGCAGACAGCGGTCCCCGGGTTGGCAGTTTCCGCAGCGCAGGCAGCAGCCTCAGGGTTAACAGTATCCATCTCAGCGCAGGCAGCTGCCTCCAGGTTTGCAGCTTCCTCCGGGCTTGCGTCCTCTACATCTTCGGAGAAATACAATGCCGCCGGGGCGATGCGCATCACACCACCGCAGCCCTTGCTGTTGTTGATCGGCCGCTCGATGGTGCCCATGTGGCCGCTTGAAAGAGCAGAAAGGCAGGTATTGCCGGGGGCCCGCGGGACACGCAGAGCCGGGACACTGCGCAGCCAGGTGTAGGCGTCGCGCTCCTTGATCGGCCGCCTTAGGGGAGTATCCTGCGTCTCGAGCCAGTCAAGATAAGCCATGTAGACCGTGCCCACCGGGATCAGCTGAGTCGCCTCCGGGTCGATCGCCGCAGCCGTTTCCCCGGTGAGAAGACCAGCCGCGGTAAAAAGAGTCATCTGTGTATCATCGGAGATGATCGCCTTTTTGGTGCGGTAATCGCGGACGTAGGATGTGATGCCCTGCTCATTCCGGTAGGTCGCCTGGATCTCGGAAAGCAGCTTGAATTCAACCGGGTAGCCGAGGGCGTCGCCCGCGGCACCCGCGATCAGACAACCGCGGATGCGGTCGCGTATCTGGAAAGAAGATTGTTCGGTCATGATAGATTCCTCCTAATGATCTTATTGGCGAATGTGGAAAAAGCCTCCTTGCGAAAAATGGTACAGTACGGTACCATAGAATCGTGTTGAGACATATGATATAGCATATGCAAAAGGGCAGAAGAAAAAACGGCCCTTCATGTACATGGCTCGGAAAGAATAGGTGAAGAGGCATGTACTTTGGTAATATTATAAAGCAGAAAAAAGAGTGAAGCAACCATAGCCGCACAGGTGAACGTTGCGTAGAAGACTGCGTCAAAGGTGTCATTGAACGCATCATTAAAGGTAGCATCAATGATGAAAGCATATCACACAAGGGTTTGGCAGGTCCCGAAGACAATTGAAAAGGGGGATTTTACAGATGAAGAAACTACTGATATCAGGCTTTGAGCCTTTTGGCGGCGATGATGTGAACCCCTCCTGGGAGGCGGTGCGGATACTACCGGACGTGATCGGAGAGTATGAGCTGGTAAAGGTTTGCCTGCCTGTAGTCTTTGGCGAGGCAGCCAGGAAACTGATCACGCTGTACAGCCAGACCGATGCGGATGTGATCCTTTGTGTCGGGCTGGCCGGGAGCCGGACTAAGATCACGCCGGAGAAGATCGGGATCAACTGGCAAAGTGCCAGGATCCCGGATAATGCGGGAAACTCGCCGGAAGGCAGGATCATCCGCCAGCCTGCTCCGGATGGCCTCTTTGCAACGGTACCTGTGGAGCGGATGGTGCAGGCCCTGCAGAAGGCAGACATCCCCGCGGAGATATCTTATTCCGCCGGGACCTACGTCTGTAACGATACCCTGTTCCGTCTTCTCTGGCACTGCCAGGGCACGGAGACGAGAGTCGGTTTCGTCCATGTCCCGCTGAATCTGCCGTATGCACAGCTGAAAGAAGGACTCATGATGATGATCGATGCCTTGTAGTCCGGGTTGGAGCAAGATATAAGGTTAAGAAGCATGATCCTGCTGCCTCCCCCGAAATCCTGTCTCTATCAGAATTCGTTAGGGGCAAGATTTGTGAGGCCTTCTATTATTAATCTTGCCCTCTTCGAAAACCTATCACTGTCACAATCTGTTCGAGGCGAGATATGAGGGCCATTCTTTTATTAATCCTGCCCCTCTTCGAAAACTCATCATTGCAGGAATTCGCCTGGGGCGAGATAGGAGAGCCATTCGCTTATTCATCTTGCTTTCTTAGGGAATCCATCACCGTTGGAGCTCATCTGAGGCACGATAAATAATTTCATTTCACATTGATCTTGCCTTTCTAAAAAATCTATCTCTGTCGTAATCTGGCAGAGGCACGATATCTAACGTCATCGATAAAAAATCCTGCCTATTTGGGAAATTCAGATCGTTAAAAGGAATATTGCAAGGACTATTGCAAGGACTATTGCAATGACGGCTGTATGAAAAGGGCCTGTGAAAAATGGGAAACCATTTTTCACAGGCCTTTGTTTAGATGTTTCTTACTCCTCCGCGAAGAGCTTTTCCATCTCTTCCACGGCGTGTCCGAAGACTTCCAGGGCTTCGTCGATCGGCTGTACGGTCGAGAGGTCGACGCCGGCGATCTTCAGGAGGCTGACCGGGTCGGAGGTGCAGCCGCTCTTCAGGAAGTTCTTGTACGCCTCGACGACCGGTGCGCCTTCCTCGAGGATGCGGTGTGCGATCGCAACCGATGCCGCGAAGCTTGTCGCATACTGATAGACGTAAAAATCATAGTAGAAATGAGGGATGCGGCACCACTCATAGGCGATCAGCGGATCGGAGACCATCGCGTCACCGAAATACTGCTTGTTCAGGTCGTAGTAGGTCTTGTTCAGGACCTGTGCGGTGAGCGGGGTGCCTGCCTCGGCCAGGGCGTTGGTCTTGCGCTCAAACTCCTCAAACATCGTCTGGCGGAAGAGGGTGCCCTTGAAGCTCTCGAGATAGTGGTTGATCAGGTAAGCCTTCTCGGCCTTGCTGGTCGCATTCTTCAGCATGTACTCGAGGAGCAGGACTTCATTCGTCGTGGAGGCAACCTCGGCGACGAAGATCTTGTAATCTGCGTCCAGGAAATTCTGGGCGTGAGAGGAATACCAGGTGTGCATGGAGTGGCCCATCTCGTGAACCAGCGTGAAGACATCATCGAGGGTCTCGTGATAGTTCAGAAGCATGTACGGATGGATCTCGTAAACGCCGGAGGAGTATGCGCCGCCGCGCTTGCCCTCGTTCTCGATGACATCGATCCAGCGGTTTTCATAAGCCTCGCGGACGATCGCCAGGTAGTCCTCGCCGAGCGGAGCGAGAGCTTTCAGAGAAAGCTCCTTGGCCTCCTCGTAGGAAATCTTGACATCGTAGTCCTTGACCATAGGGGTGTAGACGTCGTACATGTGAAGCTCCTCGACCCCAAGCATCTTGCGGCGAAGCTCTACGTAGCGGTGCATCTTGTCCAGGTTGCGGTGGACGCTGTCAAACAGGCGGTCGCAGACCTCCGGGGAGACATTGTTGCCATCGACGGCAGCCTCGAAGGTCGAGCCGTAGCGGCGGGCGTTGGCGAAGAAGATCTGCTGCTTCACCTGGCCGTTGTAAAGGGCAGCCCAGGTGTTCTCAAACTCGGCAAAGCGGCTGTAATACTTCTCGAAAACCTCGCGGCGAAGCTCGCGGTCCGGGGACATCTGCAGCGGGACAAAACGGCCATTCGTGATCTGGATCGGCTCTCCGTCGGAGCTGATGACGGTCGGGAACTTCAGGTCCGCGTCGATCAGCATGCTGAAGGCATTCTGCGGGGTTGCGGCCATATCGCCGGCAGCGGCCAGCAGCTTCTCCATCTCGGACGGCAGGGAATGTGCCTTGCGGCGGAAGATCTCGTCAAACTGGACCTTGTAGCGTGCCAGACCGGGCTCCTCAGCCATATAGGCGGCGAAGGTTTCGTCCGGGATCGCCAGAATCTCCGGCTCAAAGAAGGCCAGCTGCGAGCTTACCATGACGATCAGGGCCTGTGCTTTCTGCTTCAGCTCCTGGTACAGTGCATTGGCCGTGTCCTCATCGTGGCGCATGCTCGCGTAGGAGTAAATGCGGTACATGATCTGCATCGTCTCCTCGTAGCGCTTCATCGCGTCGAGAAGCTTCGCAGCAGACTCGGTGAAATTCCCCTCCAGGGCAGCGGCCTCGGCAGCCATGGCCTTGACACGCACGGTGTCAGCCTCCCATGCGGCATTGTCCGCGTAAATATCCTCCAATCTCCAGGTCAGATCGACCGGGACTTCATTTCTTTTGGGCAGGTTCTGCTCCATTTGGTATCCCCCTTTTTATTATGTAATTTTGCTGGGTGTAAAAATTCATCCGAAAGCCTGAATCAGACTTGCATATTTGCAGATGTTTTTCAAAACATATCTATCATAAATCATTTGTTCCAAGAGGGCAAGAGGAGTGTTTATGCGGACGGATGTCATTTGAAGGAGTCGAGTATACTGTCCCGGCTTATTTTAAACTGTTAAGGGCCCCGACTGCATTTGCAGCCGGAGCCCTATGTAGAGTTCTGAAAGTCAGAATTATGTTTATTTACAGCTCGTTACTTAGCGTTTCAGCTAAGACAAATCCGCCATGGACTGCCATACTGAATCCTTCGCCGTAAGTTGCTCCGTCATGCTCTTCTGGTGAGGCTCCCGTATCTCCTGCGACATAAAGTCCTGGAATAATACTTCCGTCCTCGCCATTCAATACATGCCCTACTGGATCAGCGCTAATTCCGCCAGTTGTCAAATAGAAGTTTGGATCGATACGATAAGCCCATATTTCGCCGCTTGTCTCAATATAAGGTGCCGAATAACCCCACTCATCTGCCTCGCCCTTGATCGCATATTCATTGTTGGAATCCAGAGTTGAAGCAAGGTTTTCGAGATTCAGTTCTTCTGCGCAGGCTGCCACACTGTCGAAACGGAATGCATCCATTTCTCTTTCATACAATGCTTTATAACCATCAAATCCTTGCCCCATATAATGGCGCGTCTGCTGCGCTCCGGCGGCATCTGTAATCCAGTAAAACGTATCTTCGTTTTCCGGATCCACTTTAATTTCAGCCATTGTCTGGTGATTATGGAAGTTTGGATTACAAATCTTGTTACCTTTTACATTCACCATAATTCCGGGTGTGTTATAGGTAATAAAGGCCAATTCAAACTTTGAATAGTAAGCAGCAGGATAAGCTGGAAGGTCCCTTCCCATACATACCAGTCCGGCACCGGCTTCAACCGCCATTTGAATCACTTCACCGGTAGAACCGCTGTTGCAGTTGAAAAACTGACCTGCATATTGCGGATAGTATTCCGCAATCATCGTTGCGTTTCTGGCAAATCCACCCGCACAAAGAGCAACTGCTTTTGCATTAACCGTATAGCTGACAGAACCTTCATCCGCGTCGAATGTTTTCGCTGTCACTCCGGTATATCTGCCGTTCTCATCCGCAACCAAGCTATCTACCTGGGCATTATAGATAATTTCACAATTTTCCTTAAGATTGATGTAATTAGCCAGATGCATTGCAGCATAACCTGCGCCGCCTTCATAAATACCAGGAGCCAGGACAGCAGAGCTTCCGGTGATTCCGCCTTCATAGGATCCGATCGGCATAAATCCCACACCGATACTGTTCAGCCAGTCACAGCACTTTCCGGAAACTTCAAAGCGTGCGGTCATATATGGAGCAGCCTTGTCAAATTCATCAAATTCATCTCTAATTTTCGATTTCCAGTAAGTCAATGTCGTTTCAAGCGATAAAGGAGAGCCTGCTTCTGCAAGACGTTCACTTTCAGCGGCCACCAAAGAGCTATATGTCATTGGCATTGTTCCGCCTGGAATATCCTTCTTTTCAAGGACAATGACGCTGTATCCGTTATATGCAAGACGTGCAGCCGTAATCAATCCGGATGCACCTGCTCCAACTACGACTACATCACAGTCTTTAGTAACGGTTTCATTTTCGACTACACGCTTGATGGGAGCGGAGAAGTCATCTACGTTATAGCCTGAAATCTCAATTGCTTCTTTTACCGCGGATTTGATCGCCATAGATGTAATAGAACATCCTCTGACATTTGGTACGTCGATGCTTTGATTTTCTAAGATCATTGCCGGAATACGTGCACATGCAAAGTTTCCGATTCCCATTGTTTCTTCGTGGTTCAAAACCTTACATTCAACAATCTTACCTTCACGAAGAACTGTGCTTACATAGATCCAGTTTTCATGTCCCATTACCTTGGTAAGATAACGGCCATCTGTTGGTTCTGTGTTTTTCGTTGTCTCTTCCGATGCACTTCCAGCATTCTCAGCTAATGCCCTTGTACCATCTCCAAAGACTCCTGCTGTAGCAATGCCTACAGCCCCAACTGCTGCACCCTTCAAAAAGTCACGTCTGGTCATACTTCCTGCTTTTCTCATGGAAATACCTCCCTTTCAGAATTGATATCTCCATTATACCAGGAATAAAACTATTGGTTATTCAAAAGCGGCATTGGTTATAAAGATTCTTTATAGTTGTTCTTGAATATATTTTTCATTTCTGCTAGACTAATTCAACAGCAAATACTCCATCTTGTTTGATGTTGATTGAACAGACATCTTTTTCTTTAGAGGTGAGCCATGACATTCATCCAGATACAAAGTTTTCTAGCGGTAGCACAGTATCTCAATTTCTCCAAGGCTGCCGAGGCAATTCATACCAGTCAGCCTGCCATATCTTACCAAATTAGAATGTTGGAAAAGGAACTAGGCACGAAACTGCTGGACCGAAACAGTCACAGTGTTCAACTGACGAAAAGCGGTTATTACCTATATCACGAAATCCAGGAGCCCTTTCATCAGTGCCAGGCTGTTATCTCAAATGTAATGAGTGACGGGAATCGCTGGACTCCTCTTCGTGTCAGCTGCAACGAAGTTTATGGCATGGGTTTTATCCGTCAGGTTTTTCCGAAATTGCTTGCACTTCAGGAGGACGCGGTGTTAGATTTTACCATTTGCACTCCCCGGGTATTTCAGCCGCTTTTGGAAAGGAAAATAGATATAGGGTTCATACTTTATCAAGAAACTTCTGTCATTCCGGATGATATCGCGATACAAACTATCTGCCCTTACAGTCTTTATCTTCTTACAGCCCCCGGCAGTCCCTTATCATCTAAAAGCTGTATTTCTGAAGAGGAGCTAAAAGAGTTGAATGTGATATTCCCGAACCTGGACAACCAATATCGTCCATATTGGCTGAAGGAACGTTACGAAATGGACATTCAGGCTCCCAAAACCTACTCAACTCTGGAGGAGGCACTTCTATATGCGCAAAACAGCTCGAATCCGGTTTACCTTCCTGGAACCGAAGACACTTTCTATCCTGGTATCGTCCGTATTCCGATTTCTTATCCGGGCTCTTTTTTTCTGGCTATGGTATGGCGTAAATCAGACAGAAATCGGGAGATGAAAATCTTTTTAAAGGCTGTACAGCAATCATTAAAAGAGATGAGCTCATTAAATACGAGCGGCAAGTAAGAACAGGTACGCCCTAGCTATTTACGCTTCCTCACTCCGATTTTCTGGAAAATGTTACAACTTTTTTACGAAAAAATTTCGATTCGGCGATTTGCATATATCTTTTGTTACAATTCTGTGGTAAGATACCCTTGCTCGTGAAAAATATGGGCTTATGTCCGGGATGGGACAGGAGATAAATGCAGGAGCTGATGCCCTGATGTTTTGACAGGGATAAGGAGTGATAGCATATGGATCAGAGAAATAATCGCAGACAGGCGCATAGACGTGGCCCGGCCACCAGAAGATCGTCTGTACAGAATGTAAATGCAGAGCGGGCTAAGGCCCCGATGCCGGCTGTTTTCAAGGCTGCTCTGGCAGTAGCCATGGTTGGCGTGATGGGTGCGGCAGCGTTCGCGATGCGCGGCACGATCACAAATGCGGCGCTGTTTGTAGCTGGAAATGTAAAGGAAGATAATGTCGAGCTGAAGAGAGAGGCAGCGGATACCGATCTGGTTGCGGAGCGGATTTCCGCAGACACGGCTGCCGGAACCTCAGCGTCACGTCCGGGAGCACCTTTGGCTGGTATCGCTCTTCTGATGGGAGATGCGGACAGCGTCCTGGCGACCGGCGAGGAGACGACCGCCGAGGTCAGCACGGCTGATACGGCAGATGCAGTGGCTTCCGTCAATGAGGAAGTGGACTCTATTGCCGCTGAGGCGGTGTCGGAGGCAGTGTCTGATGAGACAGAGGCAGCGGCGGAAGCAGCAGAGGAGACGGTAGAGGCTGTCGAGACCGAGCCTGAGGTGGAGACCTACGAGGAGACGGAGGCGCCTACGACCGCAGCACCGACGACCGAGGCAGAGACTGAGCCGCCGGTACAGTGGTGGGATACTTACGAGTACATGTTTGCGGAGACCATCCTGACGGTCCGTGAGGGCCCGGGAACCTGGTACGACGCAGTTGACTACCTGGCGATGGCTGACGATGTGTACGTTCTGGCACAGTCGGATGACGGCTGGAGCAAGGTCAGCTATGGAGATATCACCGGTTACGTAGCGTCAGCTTATCTGACCTACGAGCAGCCTGAGCTTCCCACGGAGCCTGAGCCGGAAACGACAGCTTATGTCGCTCCGGAGCCGGTTTACGAGGAGCCTACGACGACAGCAGCACCTGTTGTCTACAGCTGGGATGGCGGCATCCTGACCCCCAGCAAGGGTGTCAATGCAGGCCCTTCCGGCACAGAGACCTATTACAACTGGGATATGACCATCCCGGTACAGGTTCTGCGCCAGCGCGGCTATGTCGGTGAGGTCTGGGTACGCTCCGATGGCTGCAAGATGTTCGGCGACTACATCATGTGCGCTGCTCATTATGAGATTTACCCGTACGGCTCGCTGGTTGAGAGCTCGCTGGGAACCTGTATCGTCTGCGATACCGGTAATTACCCTGAGCTTTATTGGCTGGATATCGCCGTAACCTGGTAGGAATAGGATCGGGTAAGTTACAATTTTAGAAAGCATACGAAAAGCCAAGGCGGAAAAAGCCTTGGCTTTTTTCATGCGCACGGCTGCCTCAAGGAAAGTGTTGCCTTACGGCAACAGGCGGCCGGCGCGGCGAGCAGGAGTCGGGCAGGCCGACTCCTACTTGGTTTTTGCAAAGGCCAGGGCAGCAAGACAGAGAACCGTCCCCTGTCTTGTCCCCTGTCTTAGTCTTGCACAAAAATAAAAAACGAGAATTGTATAAAATGTTTAAATAATATCGACAATCATGAAACTGTATTGTGCGAAATCGCCAAATATGTTATGCTTCTCCTGTAACTAATCACCATGCTTTTCATCGCAAGAGAAAAGGAGGACTGCACATGAAGAAATGGTTAGCTGCGGCATTGGCTGCCGCAATGACTATCACCCTGGCGGTACCGGCGTTCGCTTACAATGAGATCGCCCCGGAAACGCCGCCCGCATCAAATCCGGATGCTTCTTTCTATGAAACGGTAGAAGCTATCGAACCGGAAGAACTGGGATCCGGCGAGGTCAAATGGGCTTCCGAAGAGACGCCCGACGGCTGGATCAAGGTTACAAATGAGGGAGGAACGACCCTCGGTTACGATCCGGAATCCGGTGTCATGCTGCTCCAGGTAGATGGCTTTGCTTTCAAGGACCTGGACAAGGATGGCAAGCTGGATGGCTATGAGGACTGGAGAAATGATGCGGATACCCGTGCAAAGGATCTGGCCTCGCAGATGAGCGGCTATGAGATGGCTCCTTTGACGACTCATGGCG
>CAMOGO010000012.1 GCA_946614075.1 uncultured Lachnospiraceae bacterium
GACGGGCGGCGAGAATAACACAAAGACCAAGAAGGAGATCGAAGACGCGCTGGATACGATCAACGACGCGTTTGAGAATCTTTTGGACAGCATGTTCCAGGACATCGCCTTCGATGTTTCCTCCGACATCTCCGTCATGCAGACAATGTTCGCGCAGGACGGCCTGACTCCCGGGGAAATGTCCGCAGAGAGCGGACAGAGCACGGAAAAGAAAGAGGAGCAGGTCTACGGAACGACGCTTGTCTGGGGAGACGGCGGCGGAGCGGCGCAGGCCCAGCAGATGCAGGAAGAGAAAAAGTAAGAGGCAGGAACACCACAGTACCGGTACGGGAGTACCGGCACGACAGCGGCGGACGCGCAGTACGGACGCCGCGCAGGAAAGTAACCGGAAACCGAGAAAAGCAGTACCTTATTGAAAAAGGAGAAAGCAGGAACTATGGCAGACGAGAAGATGGATCTGAGTTTCGGTCAGAATGAGACGGCTCCGGCAGAAAGCTTTACGGGAGCTGCGGCGGCGCAGGCGGACCCGTTCGCGGAAATGGCGGCGCCCACGCTGACTTTTGACGCGGAAGGGGAGGCGGCGAAGGCGGAGGCAGCAAAGGCCGCGCAGGAAGCGCAGAAGCCGGAACCTGAGGAGAGGATCCTCACACCCGAAGAGCTCCGCCAGGTCGAAGAGTTCGCGAAGAAGATCGATGTCACAAACACAAAGGCGATCATGACTTACGGCGTCGGCACACAGAAGAAGATGGCTGATTTCTCCGAAAAGACGCTCGAGAGCGTCAAGACCAAGGATATGGGAGAGGTAGGCGACATGGTGTCCGGCCTTGTCACGGAGCTCAAGAACTTTGACGTGGACGAGGAAGAGAAGGGCTTCATGGGCTTTTTCAAGAAAAAGGGAAACCAGCTCCAGGAGCTCAAGACCAAGTACAACAATGTGGAAAAGAATGTAAACGCGATCGCGGATGAGCTTGAAAAGCACCAGGTGACGCTTCTTAAGGACGTGGAACTTCTTGACCGCATGTATGACCTGAACCTCAATTACTACAAAGAGCTGTCCATGTATATTCTGGCAGGAAAGAAAAAGCTCAAAGAGGTCAGGGAGAACGAGCTTCCCAAGCTTCAGAAAAAAGCGGAGCAGTCGGGGCTTCCCGAGGACGCCCAGGCGGCCAAGGATCTGGCGGCACAGTGCGACAGATTTGAGAAGAAGATCCATGACCTTCAGCTCACGAGGACCGTGGCCATGCAGACAGGCCCTCAGATCCGCATGATCCAGTCGTCTGACCAGATGATGGCGGAGAAGATCCAGTCGACCATCGTCAATACGATCCCGCTCTGGAAGAACCAGATGGTCATCGCGATCGGAATTGAGCACTCGACACAGGCAGCGAAGGCCGAGAGAGAGGTCAACGATATGACAAACGCACTTCTTCGGAAGAACGCAGAGAAGCTCAAGACGGCAACGGTAGAGAGTGCCAGGGAAGCAGAGAGAGGGATCGTGGACATCGAGACTCTCAAGCACACGAATGAGATGCTGATCTCCACAATGGACGAAGTGATCGCGATCCAGACCGAGGGCAAGCAGAAGAGAGCTGCCGCGGAGAAGGATCTTGAGAGCATCGAAGCCCAGCTGAGGGAGAAGCTTCTTCAGGCGAGCAGAGGTTAACGCGCGCATGTACATCGTTTAACCCGGCGGGGGACATTCCCCCCTGTGTTATATATCTTTAACAAGTGCTTAAGAAGCACATACGAATGAAGGAGGCAAAGAAATGAAGAGAAGACTGGCAATGCTTCTTGCAGCCACACTTACGATCACTTCTCTTTCAGGCGCTTCCGCTCTGGCTGCAGAAACAACTGCGGTGACAGAAGAGACGGTCGTACCGGAAGAGACCCCCGAAGAGGAGGCAGAAGAGCCTGCCGCTTCCGAGGAGGAGCAGGATCTGACAGAGGATGTTCAGACCGAAGAGCCGGCAGAAGGAATTACGGAAGAAGTGTCTGAAGAGACCGAACAGACCGAAGAGGAAGTGCCCGAGGAAACGACGGTGGACGAGACCGAAGACGGCGAAGACACCGGCGAGACATCTTCCGAAGCGGTGACTGAGGAAGCAGCGGCGGAAGAAGAACCGACCGACGAGGCCGGGGAAGCCGCTTTAACAGATGAGGAGCGTGCCGCTCAGGAGGAGGCTGCCACAGAGAAAGCTGTTGAGGAAGCCGTCCTTGAGGAGGGCAAAGAAGAGGCAGAGGCCAAACTGGTCGGCTGGCAGAAGAAGAGCGGCAGATGGTATTACTATACTTCCGCCGGAAAGATGGTTACCGGTTTCCATAAGATCGACGGCAAGACCTTCTACTTCGCGGATGACCGCTATCCCAGCGTTCCCAAGGGCGGTATGCTGACGGGCTGGAAGACCATCAGCGGCAGCGTCTATTTCTTCGCGGACAGCCGTTATCCCAGCTGGAAGCTGGGCGCTATGCTCACGGGCTTTAAGACGATCGAAGGGGCCAAGTACTACTTTGCGGACAGCAGATACCCTTCTGTCAGGGAAGGCGTAAGACTGACCGGCTTTAAGACGATCGACGGAAAGAAGTACTATTTTGCCGACGAGCGCTATAAGAGCCAGCCCGAGGGCAAGATGCTGACCGGAAGGAAAACGATCAGCGGATATGTCTATTACTTTGGCACCAACGGAGTCATGCGTACAGGCTTCCAGACGATCAGCGGAGCAAAGTATTACTTTATGGACTCCAGCAGCGCTGCCTACTCTACAGCAAGACACGGCAGAATGGCTACCGGCTGGCAGAAAATAAACGGAAAGCAGTATTATTTCACCGATTCCCGCTTAAAGAACTATTCCGAGAGCAACAAGGGCAAGATGGTGAACGGCTTTAAGACCATCGACGGCAGCGGCTATTATTTCCAGAATTCCAGCTACAAGGCCTATAAGGCGGCAAACCTCGGTGTCATGATGACCGGCTGGAAAACCATCGGCGGAAAGGCCTATTATCTGACCGACGACAGGCTTGAGGGCTACAGCGCCGGCAATATCGGAAAGATGGTGAAGGGCTTCAAAAAGATCAACGGCGTCACCTACTACTTTAACAGCAGCAGTGTCCGCATGGACGGCTGGCAGACGATCGACGGCAAGAGATACTACTTCATTGATGAGAACTATGTGAACTACAAGGCTTCTTACAGAGGCAGGATGGTGACCGGCTTCAAGACGATCAGCGGAAAGGCCTACTACTTCGAGGACAGCGGCGCGCTCAGAAGGACCGGCGGCGTCTCGAAGATCAACGGAAACCTGTATTACATCAACAGCGACGGCACGATCGAGAAGAAGCAGGGCTGGATCAAGAAGGATTCCTACTACTATTATGTAGGGAAAAATATGAAGCTCAGCACGGGCTGGCTCAGCCTCAGCGACGGCACCTATTACCTGAACACGGACAACGGCAGAATGTATACCGGCGTCAAGAAGGTAGACGGAACGCTCTACTATTTTGACGGAACAGGAAGAAGAGCAACCTCTGAGGGCTGGAGAACTCTCGACGGAAACAGGTACTACGTCTATTCGAGCGGCAAGGTGGCTGTCAACACAACGATCGGAAATTACAGGATCGGATCCGACGGAATCGCAAGGCTGATCGACACAATGAACGCCAAGGCGGACGGTTACTCCAGTAATACCAACTATCTGGTCATGATCGACACCTCCTCACACAGGATCGGCGTCTACAGAGGAAGCATCCGGAATTGGAGCAGGATCGATTACAGCTACTGCGCGGACGGCGCGTCGAGCTCACCTACACCCAGAGGATCTTTCACGATCACCAGCAAAGAGGGAAGTGAGAACGCCGGATCCTATACCTACTGGTATATTTCCAACTTCGGCGGAAGCGCGATCTGCTCGGTTCCCTGCTATAAGGGGACAAAGGAAGTGGCCAACAGCACGGTCGGAAAAGCCGTATCGACAAACGGAATGGTCAGAGTATCGATGGATACCGCGGAGTGGATCCGTGACACGGTTCCGAACGGCACAAAGGTTGTCGTTTACTGATCGGTCCGGGAATCCGGCGGCCTGCAGAGCGGGCTGTGCGAAAAGGGCGGAAAGAGTTTGATATTGATATGATGTTGAGAGCTGCAGAATCTGCAGCTCTCACACTTTTCTGAGGATTCGTTAAAAAACGATTAAAAAGGCGAAAATTAAAATTTAGGGTGGATTTATTTCAGTCGGTAGTGTAGTATAGAATATGCATAGTAATAATGTAACATATTTAATATTTCTGTAACAATTAAAGGAAATCCAAGGGAGGAGTACAGAATGAAACGCAAATTAGCAGTACTGCTGGCGTTATCTCTCACACTTTCTCCGCTTCCCGCCACAGGAGTTATGGCAGCTGAGGCAGAGAATACAGAAGCGACAGTTGTGGAAGAAGTTCAGGAAAACGCAGAGGTTGAGGGAACCTCAGAGGTTGTCACAGAAACCGAAACGGAGACTGAAGAGACCACAGAGACCGTGGAGACCAAAGAGGAAACCACGGAAGAAGTGACTGTGCCTGAGACAACTGAGGAAGTGACCGAGGAAGTGCCTTCAGAGGGCAATACTGAGGAGACCACAGAGGAAGCATCCGAGAGTGCAACGGAAGGTGTGACCGATCAGGAAACCGCAGCGGTTGAGGAGCCGGAAGCCGTCGTTGAGGAGACAGCCGATGTGACAGCTGCCACAGCAGCGGAAGAGCTCGTAAAAGAAGAAGCTGCTGAGAAGGCCGAAGCAAAGGTCGGCTGGGTAAAGAGCGGCACGAAGATGTTCTATTACAGAAACGGAAAGAAGCTGACCGGCTGGAAGACCGTAGACGGACACGTCTATTACTTCGCGGACAGCAGATATCCGAGCGCGCCTACCGGCCAGAGACTGACCGGCTGGAAGACCATCGGCGGATACGTTTTCTTCCTCGCGGACAGCCGCACACCCGGCTATAAGACCGGCGAGCAGCTGACCGGCTGGCAGACCATCGAAGGCAAGACCTATTACTTCGCGGATTCCAGATATCCCAGTAAGCCCGTGGGTTCCAGACTGACCGGTTTTAAGACCATCAGCGGCAACAAGTACTATTTTGCGGACCACAGATATAAATCTCAGCCTACAGGCGCAAGACTGACCGGCTGGAAGACCATCGACGGCAAGGTTTACTATTTCGTTGACAGCAAGTATCCGGCCTCCAAGGTTACCGGCAAGATGCTGACCGGAATCAAGACGATCGGCGGCAAGTCCTACTTCTTCGCTAACAACGGACAGAGACAGACCGGCTGGGTCAAGACCAAGGGCGGAATCTGGGGCTTCTACACAAGCTCCGGCGCGGCGGGAAAGACCGGCTGGAAGTCCAAGGACGGCGACTACTATTATCTGACTTCGACCGGAAGAGCGAAGACCGGCTGGCTCACACTGAACGCCAAGTCCAAGTTCTATCTTGACGCAAGTAAGGGCGGCAGGATGGTCATCGGACCCAAGAAGTTTGCAAGCGGCAACATCTTCTTCTTTGATTCAGAAGGACGTCTGGCTACAACCAAGGGCTGGAAGTACTATGAGGACGGAAGCTACTACACCTATTCAAACGGTAAAGTGGCTGTGAACACTACGATCGAAGGAATCAAGGTTGGTTCCGACGGTAAAGCGACCATGACCAAGATGGATCTGAAGGCGCAGAGTTATTCCAGTGACACGAACTATCTCATTCTCTGCGACAAGAGCACCTTCAAGGTCTGCGTATACAAAGGTAAGAAGGGCGCATGGGTCAGAATCAAGGGTGAATGGCCCTGCACACACGGTGGAAGCAACACCCCTAACGGTGTGTTCCACACAGAAGGCCAGCTGACCAAGCATAGCGCAGCTTACGGCTGGGGTGACTTCCAGTATACGAGTGCAGCTTTCTGCACCCATATTTCCGCCGGCAACTTCTTCCATTCGATCCTGTTTGACAAGTATTCCAGGACTAACCCTTACAATCTGTATCCTGTAGATGATGCTCTTTACAAGAGCTATTCTCACGGCTGCATCAGACTGGAGCTTCAGAATGCAGACTGGATCTATCACAATATTCCTTGGGGAACCGCAGTAGTGGTTTACTACTCCTGATGGGAATCGATAGAAGAATCAAATAAATAAGTGAACGGGCTGCCGCACTGAGTTTCTCAGTGCGGCAGTTTGAGTGCTGTAACACAGGGGCGAGCCCCCGCTGCTTATAGGCGGCGGGCCAAAAGGGGCCCGCCTTGTATAGATATACGGACAGGAGGAATGGAAGTTGACTATTATCGTGACAGGAGGAGCCGGATTCATCGGTTCCAATTTTATTTTTTATATGCTGGAGAATCATCCGGAAGACAGGATCATCTGTGTGGACAGCCTCACATACGCAGGCAACCTGTCCACTCTGGAATCGGTTATGGACAATCCGAATTTCCGCTTCGTAAAGCTGGATATCCGTGACAGAGAAGGTGTGAACAGGCTGTTTGAGGAAGAAAAGCCGCAGGTCGTGGTGAATTTTGCCGCGGAGTCCCATGTGGACCGCTCGATCGAGAATCCAGGGATCTTTCTTGAGACCAATATCATGGGCACAGCGGTGCTCATGGACGCCTGCCGCAAGTATGGGATTGAGAGATTCCACCAGGTCTCCACAGACGAAGTCTACGGCGATCTGCCGCTGGACAGACCGGACCTGTTCTTTACAGAGGAGACGCCCATCCATACGAGCAGTCCCTACAGCACGTCCAAGGCTTCCGCGGATCTGCTGGTTCTCGCCTACCACAGGACCTACGGGCTTCCTGTCACGATCAGCCGCTGCTCCAATAATTACGGCCCTTACCAGTTCCCGGAGAAGCTGATCCCTCTTATGATCGCCAATGCGCTGCACGACCAGCCCCTTCCCGTATACGGAGAGGGCCTCAACGTCAGGGACTGGCTGTATGTCGAGGACCACTGTAAAGCGATCGACCTGATCCTCCGCGGAGGTCGCGTCGGCGAAGTCTACAATATCGGCGGCCACAATGAGATGAGAAACATCGATATCGTCAAGCTGATCTGCGCGGAGCTCGGAAAGCCTGAGAGTCTCATCACTTATGTGACGGACCGGAAGGGACACGACCAGCGATATGCGATCGATCCGGCCAAGATCCACAGGGAGCTCGGATGGCTTCCGGAGACCATGTTTAAGGACGGGATCAAAAAGACGATTCACTGGTATCTGGAGAATCAGGAGTGGTGGGAGACGATCCGCTCCGGAGAGTACAGAGAGTACTACGAGAAGATGTATAAAAACAGATAAGCTGAGAAGGTGTTTTTTTCTGCCTAAACCCCCATGCGGGCTGTTCCCAAGTGAAAGGAGACCTCAGACGACTATGCATGACTGGAATCATGATGGGAAAATCGATCTGCGCGACAGGCTCATACAGGATGAGATAGAGAGCAGGAATACAGGCGGAGGCTCGGGCAGCGGCTCGGGCGGTGGTTCCGGCGGTGGCTGCGTCATGATCCTTTTGATCCCGATCTTTATCCTGTTTGTGTATGCGATAGCAGAGAATGCGCCGAGCGGCGTATTCTCGTTTATCTTTTTTCTGATCGCAATAGCAGTGCTTTTGGGCGGACTGCTGAGTTGAACCAAAAAGCGGCACCCCGGATTTAAGTATTCCGAGGTGCCGCTTTTCTTAGCCGCTATTCAATAATAAATTGCTGTACAAATCACTGAGGACGCCGTGTGTCCGTCTTTTTGTATTTGAGGCGGTCCGCGGCCTTGCGGACTTCATCTCCGGTGATGAGAACGACATGAGGATTCATACCTGCTGCTTCCGCCATTGCTTTTTCATAGCTGTCTATGAAGTAGTCGATACTGTCCTTCATCCAGGCCAGGGAGGAGTTCTCATCGCTCTCGGAAACCATCAGGCGGCTCTCGGCCATCGCGCTCGCGTCGGCATGGCTGATCTTGTTGCGGACATAGCTCAGATGGTAATACGCGAACAGAATATTCTGCACCGTTTCCTTGCTGTCGCATACAGTAAAACCTGAGATCACGGAGGGATCCGTGTTCCCGATGGACTTCACTCTCATGGCGGCGTACACGCGCTGCGGATCTTCGTCCTTGGAGCCCTGTCCCCTGACTCCCGCGCGGTTATAAGTCTTGACAAAATAGTGATCGATCAGATCCATCTTATAGTATTCATAGGGCTTGAGTTCCAGCCGCTGCCGCGCGAAGAGTTCCGTGACCTGTTCCCTGTCCTTCTCGTCATTACAGTAGTAGAACACGCCGGATTTTACCAGGCTTTCCGGCGCCATAGATTCGACCAGGGTCAGCGTCTGCTGATAGAACTGATGCCGGTAGGCCCATTTTACAAGCTCAATAAAGGGAATGTCGCCTTCTCCCTCAAGGAGGGGCCCGTAGTCTTCCCGAATGCTCTCCGCGATCACACTGAAAATCATGCCATAGTAGCCGGATTCTCTCCAGAACTTATCATCCCGGAAGAGGCTGCGCAGGCGGAGGATACCCTCTTTCATTTCCGGGATGTTGCACATGGACAGCCCTACATCCACATGGCGCATCGCATAGACCATCGCGGCAATGCTGTCGTTGTGTTCTCCGCTGTCTTTCCAGATCTTTACGATCATATCTGCTTTTCCGTAATCCAGGAAGGAATGAAGCGCATGGAAGAGCTCCGAAACGCCAAAGCCTTTGGTGTCATCGCGTATGATCCCGGCCATACGTCCTGGGGTGCTGCGGGGCGTGAAGAGCTTCTCTAAACGGACCCGGCTCTGCGGCATGGATACCAGAATATCCAGAAGATTAATGACGATGAAAGTATCGGCGGCGTCGTTGCTGCTGAGCGATACATACAGGTTGATGTCTTCCCGGTTGTCCGCGATCGAGTCTTTCATTTTCATCATATAGTTGACCCACTGTTCGCCGTCTTCTATGCGGTCCTCCGGGAAGAGGCGGATCTCGGTCTTCTCGTTGACGGGCAGAAGCTCAAGCTGGGCGGTGGGCTTTAACGACGCATACAGATAGTTTTTTACCCATCGGGTACAGGCGGCCTCCTGATCGCGGAGCTTGGGAAATGCTTTAAAGAGCGCGCTCCAGAAATCCTCATAAACCTGATCGCTCTGCGAAAGCGCATCAAAAAGCCGGTTGAATTTTTTGCTCTTAAGTTCGGCGTTCCCCTCATGGAAATCCTGAATAAAGCGGATCAGTTTTTCTCGTGTATCCGCAGGCAGGAGTTCGTCTTCCGTTTGCAGGTCGAGTGCCTTCTCGTCTGCGTACTGCGCGAGCCGGTATCGGAGAAGACCGTAGGCAGACAGAGAAGCCCTGTCCGAACCGTACAGATTTCTTCCGTTTAAAAGAGGGACAGAAGACAGCTCATCGCTTTCCTCATACGAGCCGTCTCCGCCGATGACAATGATCTCATCGATGGCGTATCGTGAGAGCAGGGCTTTTATGCCGGCCTCCGCGTCCAGAAGCGCATCGCAGTAATCGAAGCCGAATTCTTTCTGAAGGGAAAAATAGCGAAGCGGCAGATTGTTTTCCGCAGCGCTCAGCGATGTCAACAGTATATTACGGGCCATAGTTTCCTCCTTAAATCATTGCGGGCCATAGTTTTTCCCATACATCACAGTATTTTGGCAGGGTATTGCGGTCCCCGCCTGATAGGACGCCTGCCTGCGGTCCGGCGCGCCGCATCTCACAGCCGGGAGATGATGACCCCGAGAATGATGACGGCAACGCCGATGGCTCTTCGCCTGGATACCTTCTCCTTGAGGATCAGGACGCCCATGATAAAGACCCAGACGAAGCTCGTCGCCGTGATGCACGGCATGACGGATACCGGCACGTGGATCAGGGCCACCTGGTTGATCACCAGGGTGGAGAATAGAAGTCCATAAGAGATAATGACGCGGGGATTCAGGAATTTGCTGAAGAACCCGCTCTTTTTGGCCTCGGTGATGTTGGCCTGCTTTTTGAGGATGATCTGGCTGAGCGCCGTGACAAAGGCGGCCAGTATGGCAGCGGCGTAGCAGAACGCAGGGGTAAAGATCGCTGAATTACTGTTCATGGCTGCCTCCTTCCTTGCCGGCCTCGACGGAATTGACCGCTGCGGTGCTGTCGCCCGAGGCTGTAGCGGCGGACGCTGCGGTGCTCTCATTTGAGGTTTCAGTGGCAGTTGCCACGGCGCCCGTGTCCGTGCTCTTCTCGTCGCTGATGCTGATGACCATCCCGGCCGTAATCACGGCGATGCCCAGGATCTGTTTCCAGGTGATGGCCTCGTGGAAGATCAGGGTTGCCCAGACGAAGATCAGGATATAGCTGAAGCCCCTTCGCAGGTAAGCGGTGGTCAGAGGGAGCTTTTCCAGGATCAGCTGCCAGCAGACGGCGTAGAAGCAGAGGATGGCTACGGCCAGGCAGAACCATGCGATATAGCCCGGGGACATGAAGGGGTAGCGTCCGCCCAGCTTGAGGCAGGGGGACGTCAGGCTCTCCATGAAGACCGCGACGATCGCCAGGAATACGATGTTTCTTCTTTTGCTCAGAAATTTGTCTAACATAAAGGTCTTTACTCCCACAGAAGCGGCCGGATGCCGTCCTTCGTCATTGTCTCCACCTGCAGCAGATCGCGCACGAGCCGGGCTCTCTCTTCAAAAGTTTCGCGGTCCGGCGCGCTGACGATGAGGGCCAGGCGGGAGGTCTTGTCGGTATGTCCCTCTTTGTTTACGATTCCGACCTTCAGCTTGTCGAGCTGGTTGCGGTGCACAAAGGGGAGCGCCTGTACTTCCCGGACGCCTTTGACACTGACCACTTCGCCGACGGGAATGTAGAACGCGAGGTAACCGCAGACGCACTGCTGCGGCAGGATCTGCGGCAGTTCTTTCTGCTGCCCCGTCGCGATATTTACAAGGAAGCCCTCCGTGTCAAGTCCGCAGGAGAGGCTGATCAGGTCGGAGGAAATGAACACGCCGCCGCCCCTGGCCGCGGTCTCGATCAGGTAGATGTCATCGCCTTCCATGATGAACTCGCTGTGCGTGATGCCCTGCCTTAGGCCGAAGCCCTCGATGATCTTCGTGTTGAGGTCCAGGACGCGCTGCCGCAGATCGTCCGGCGCGAGCGTCGGGAAGATCCGGCTCTTGGCCGCGAAGGCATCCGGCAGGTCAAAATACAGAGTGTCTCCGATGCACAGATTCCGGAAGCGGTAGTCAAGCGCGAGGCCCTCGACGACAAATTCGCGGCCGGTCGCGCAACGCTCTATGAGAACCTTGCGGTTTGAGGACCAGCGTGCGGCCTCTTCATATTTTGACGCAAGTTCGCCGGCGCTGCGGCAGGTCTGGACGCCTCTGCTTCCCTGGGTGTCCAGGGGCTTGATGATGATATTTCCGCCGATCTCCCTGTAATAGGCCTCGGCCTCCTCCAGGGAGGAGACAGTCCGGTTGGGAAGGAGCTTTATGCCAAGCTCTGCCATGCGCGCGCGCATCAGGCTCTTGTCGGTGAAAAGACAGCCGGTCTCGTAGCCGATCCCGGGAAGGCCGAGCTTCTCGGCCACATAGGCGACGGAGCGCACGGCAATGTCCGTCTGGTCGGTGATGACGCCGCAGATGTCATTTTCCTTCGCGTAGCGGAGGATGCTCTCCTTGTCCCTGACATCGACAAGAAAAGCGTCTTTAATATAAGGTTTGAACAGATCGGATACGACCGGGGCCGCCAGAAGCACGTTGTAGGACAGGCTTGCTCTCTGTACGAGCGGAAGCTGGAAGTCGCCGGCGCCGATGATCAGAATATTTTTCATTGGTTGTCTCCCGTGTCATCGCAGCGGTAGATGTCTCGGATGACAAACTGCGGTGAATTGTTGAGTGAAATATAGATGCGTCCCACATATTCTCCGATGAGCCCGAGCATGAACATGATCATGCCGCCGATGAAGCTGAGCATGGACATCAGGGAGCTGTAGCCGATCGCCACATTGGGATTGAGCAGCTTGTGAATGACGGTATAAACGACCAGGATCATGCCAAAGAAAGCAAAGGCAATACCGCAGGTCGT
Source organism: uncultured Lachnospiraceae bacterium (assembly GCA_946614075.1). The sequence continues at coordinate 12,064 of CAMOGO010000012.1, forward strand.
GGCAAAGCGAAGGGGCTTGACACTGAACGCCGTAAAGCTGTTCATCCAAAGGGCGAAGGATTTGCGGAAACTGTAGTGCCCGACGCCGATCTTTCTCTCGCGCTCCTCCATCTCCACGTTTACGACATTCCTGGTGGACCGGAGCATGAGGCCGGAGAGATACGGGTAGGGGTTCTTGTACTTGATGACTTCATCCTTCACGAACCGCTTCATGGCGGAGAAGTTGGAGAACTTCAGGTCCTTGTCCTTGCCCAAAAGCCAGTTGGCGACTGTGTCATTGACTTTGGAGCCGAAATTCTTGAAGGCGGACTGGGTCTTGTGCGGGTACTTGGCGATGGCGACATCCG
>CAMOGO010000013.1 GCA_946614075.1 uncultured Lachnospiraceae bacterium
CGATTACTGCAATACTATCCATAGGCGTCCCGCAGCCTTTCCCGGATGACCTCTGCCGGCAGGCCGGCCAGACGTCCCGTCATGATGATGCGCACGGCGGTAAACTCGGCTTCTCTGGCGGCCAGGTAGCCGACCATCGGCGCGTCCCCGAACCCCTGGTACTTGGCGTTCGTGATGTACGCATTCACCGCATTGTCCACCTGCTTTTCAAAATCTGTCAGCCCGGCTCCGCGCGCTGCTGCGCTTCCGGACTCGGCTGCCAGCTTCATCGTGGATACCGAGAAAATCTCTTCAAGCTCCGCGCCGGAGGACATCATCGAGTAGATGCGTCCCTTGTCCGCGTTGCCGCCCTCAAAGAGGACACTCTCCATGGCGTCAAGGCCTTTGCCCATACGCTGCATACGTACGATGGTCTTGATATTCGCCGCGTCGATCAGGGTGCGGACATATCCGGTCAGGAAGGTCGAGCCGGTGGAAAGCGCCAGCTCCAGGGCATCGGCGAAGTATGCCTTGTCCAGGACGAAGTCTCCCTTCTGCGGATCTTTTGTGGTTGCCAGGGTCTCTCTTGCCTCGCTCAGGGAAAGGCCGAGAATATGCGGCAGGATACGTACCTCCTGGGTCCGTACTGCCTCCTCGAGTACCTCCGGCGCGACGCGCCCGGAAGGGATCAGGAGCCTGTCAGGGCTCGTCTCCATGATCTCGGATTTTAAGAGCACCTTGGCGTTATGATAATCATATTTGCATTTGAATACATCAATGAAGCGCGGATCCGGCGCAAACATCTGGAAGTCCTTCAGGGTATCCTCCCGGACCGCGGCCAGCATGTCGTTGACCGTGTTGACGTTGACCTCGTCCTCCTCCGGATATCCGTGATCCTGCAGGATGCGCATCGCGTCCTCATTGGTATGCGCTTCTATCATCTGTTCCATCTGCTCACGGTTTAAAAGCCGCATTTCGAGGGCCCTCACGCGGGCGGAAATGAACAGATAATCGACATCTCTTTTTTCTGTCACGTTTCCCTCCTCGATCAGTTGAACAGGATCTTCGCTACCTCACCGGAAAGCTCCTTCTTATTCAGACGGATCAGGGTATCAAAAGCACTGTTGACCTCGACATTATTGTCCTTCAGGATCAGACCGCCTTCGATCTCCGCTGTCTTGTCCGAAAGCGTAAGCGCCGCTTTCTTTCCGGCGGAAGCGAGCTTCGCATTGGCGGCCTTTACCGCCGCTTCCCCTACTGCTGCACGGTCTGCCGCGTTCAGGATGACCTCCTCGGTTCCGGATACGCTTGCGCTGCAGGCAAGTCCCGCCAGAAGATCTGTCTTTTTGTCCGCAGGCATTCCCGTGAGGGCAGCAAGTGCCTTCTCAAATACCTCGTCAAGCACCTCCTGCTTGGCTGCCAGAATCAGCTTCTTGGCTTCCATCTGGGCGGTGCTGATCAGTCCGTCTTCCTTTTCCTTGGCTTTAATAGCGCCGCGCTCAAGAATGGCTGTCTTGACAGCTTCGGCTTCTTTGGCAAAGGAGGCCTCGATATCAGCGATCTCCAGTCCCGCTTTTTCACGGATACCGGCGATCTCAAGCTCGGCATCGGCTTCGATACGGGCTGTGATCTTTTCTATTCCGTTCATATCTGGTTCCCATCCTTTCCTGCTGTACTACGTTCCTTATGCTAAGAAGCTGAAACCGTTCAGCATCAGGAAGGTTGCCAGCAGGCAGAGGATTGCGTAGAACTCGACCATGATACACATGATGATACCCTTGGCAAGCTCCTCCGGTCTCTTAACGATCATGTTGACGACAGCTGCCGCGGTACGGCCCTGTGCATAAGCGGTAAGAAGGCCGCCGATACCGATCGGAAGGCAGGCTGCACCGACCATAAGGCCCTGGTTGACCGTAAGCTCGACGATGCCGGCACCGCCAAAGAAGCCGATCTTCATCAGGCAGAAGAACCATGCTACCAGACCATACAGACCCTGGGTACCGGGGATAATCTGGAGAATAAGGATCTGAGCGAACTTGTTGGGATCCTCGGCCAGAACGCCGGAACCAGCCTCACCGACAACGCCGACACCTTGGCCGGAACCGCCGCAGGCAAGACCTACAGCAAGAGATGCGCCCAGAATAGCAAGGCCCTGTCCACTACCTACAAAGCTGATTAAAGTTTCCATAAAAGATTTCCTCCTAAATTATTCTTTCGCGGCCGTCTCTTCGACGACGTCGACGTACTTCGTGTTGAAAGCCAGCGGCTTAAAGGGTCTTCCGCCGTCCTGGTAGAACTTTCCGAAGAACTCCAGGTACTGCAGACGCGCTGCGTGAATGTACGTTCCGATGATGTTGATGCCGATATTGAAAATATGGCCAATGATGAAGATGACAAAGAACAGTAAAATATTATGCGGCAGGGTTCCTAAGATGTTGACAACGCTGGCGATAACCGTGGTTGCAAGCATCAGGGCCATCAGTCGCGAGTAGGAGAGCACGTCGCCCAGCCAGCTCGTGACATCGTACAGCGATACGACGCCGCCTAAAATCTTTCCGATGAGGGTTTCCTTGTTCCGACCCTGCGTCGCTACGAGCGCCACACAGCCGAGGATGACCCAGACCGGCATACCGGTCATGACCGTAAGTCCGAGACCGATGAAGAAGATCCACCACGGTACTACGTCCAGAAGAGCTTCCTTTAAGTTCCCCTGCTTCCAGCCGAGGTAAATCTTGATGCACATACCGAAAATCATCTGGAGGCAGCCCAGGACGATACCGAAGATCAGGATCTTCATAGGCTCCTGCATCGGGTTGACAAGCGCCCACAAAGCGACATTTGCCTTCCCCAGGAAATTCTCGGAAAATACCGTAATCGCGTCACCGAAGAAGGATCCAACGAAGAAGCCGACGATCGTTGTCATGACACCGATCTGCTGGCCCAGCTTGAACATGTAGCCCATCGTCCCCTTCGGGTGATACTTCTTCGTGATAAAGTAGCTTACCAGGAAGATGATAATGCCGTAACCGATATCCGCGAACATAAATCCGAAGTAGAAAACAAAGAACGGATAGAACAACGGATTCGGGTCAATACTTTTATAATCCGGAAGCGAGTACATCTCGACAACCATGTGAGCCGGATCGATCATCGGGGAATTCTTCAGGACGACGGGTACATCGTCATCGTCCGTGGGATCCTCCAGATCATACGCACAGCAGTAAGGCTCCAGCTCCTTTTCCAGCTTTTCCAGTCCGTCCGCCCGGACCCAGCCCTCCATGAAGAGAACGGTTCCGTTCGTAAGGAACTTCTCACGGGCTGCCTGCTTGGCAACCTCCTGGTTCATACGGTCCAGGCAAAGCTTGATGTCGGCCCGTCTGTCGGCGAAGGTCTTGACCTGCTCCTCGAGCCCAGCTCTTTCATCCTTCAGCTCCTGAATCCGCTCGTCAAGGCTTGCCGCGGTCTGTGCTGCCGTGCCGGCGCAGTCCTTGAAATGAAGGGCGGAGAAGCCGTAATTCCGCAGGAATTCCTGCGCTGCATCCGTGCTCTCCTTGTAGGAGACCATCATCAGGTAGATGGAGTCCTTGTCCTGGGAAACCTTGGTGAACTCAGCTTCCTCAATGTGACTTGCAAAGTCCTCCGTCATCGCCTCCAGGTCGGTCTTGGCCGGTACGATACCGAAGGTAACATCGGTAGCGTCCGTAGACTCTGCCTCCAAAGGCCAGTCGATCGCCATCCAGGGTAGGACGCTTGTCTTCTGGGCCGCCAGACGGTTCTCCGTGGAGTACGTCTGGGCGATCTCCTTTGTCAGGCCATTGATCGTGTCCACGACCGCCATGGTGTCTGCGAGCTTTTCGTCATCGAAAAACTCCTCCTCCGTGACGTCGTGCCGGACCTCAAACAAAGAGAACTTCGGCGGAGCGTACTTTTTGAGCGCGTCGAGAGCCGCTGTGAGAGAGTTGGCTCTGGCACGGACCTCCATCAGGTCAGAGTCGTCCTTGTGGACGAGGCCGGCCCATTCCGGGTCGGACAGCTCTGCCTCAGGCTCCTGGACCTCTACGCATCCCACGCGCAGAAGGCTTGCCAGCAGATCGTCTCTCTGCTCATTCAGGGCAATCAGACGCAGCTTTTTCATTTGAACAATTGACATTAGCCGCTCACTACCCTTTCTGCGATCCGCGCTGCCGCCTCTTCGACATGCGCTTTCGCTCCATTCTTCAGAGCTTCACAGCTGCTCATAGTCGTCTCACGGATCTCAGCCGCCTTCGCGGCTGCCCTCTCCTCAGCTTCGGCCATGAGCTGTTTTGCGGCTTTCTCAGCCTCCTCACGCGCTGCCTGTACCAGCTCTACGCCTTTGCGGTTTGCCTCCGCAACAGCCTTGCGGCATTCGGCTTCCGCCTCAGCCTTCTTCTCCGCTGCCAGCTTCTCCGCATTGGTCACTCGTTTCATTGCTTCCAGAGACATGTTTTATCGCACCGCCTTTCGATGTGAAGTCAGACAAGGAGCATCGTCTCTCCTATGTTCCTCATCCGTAGAAACGTTGTATTACAGCTTGAGATGGATTTCCCTCCCGCTGAAATTATATTGATAATACCTCACGCCTGCCGCGTCGAACATCCTGCGGGATGCCCTCGTGGACGGTGTGTTGCGGTATTTATCATCGGAATAAATGACCGTCTTGATCCCCGACTGGATAATGGCCTTGGCGCATTCATTGCAGGGGAACAGGGTCACATAGAGCTTCGCGCCCTCCAGGCTTCCGCCGCGGTAATTCAGGATCGCATTCAGCTCGCTGTGGGTGGTGTAAAAATATTTGTTATCGTAGGGATCCTCGCTTTCGCGGTTCCACGGGAACTCGTCGTCGGAGCATCCGATCGGCATGCCATTGTAGCCCATGGAGAGAATCTTATTGTCCTCGCTGACGATGCATGCGCCAACCTGCGTATTGGGGTCCTTGGAACGGGATCCGGAGAGCATGGCGACTCCCATGAAGTACTCGTCCCATGTGATGTAATCTTTGCGTTTGTCCGACATGCGAACCTCCCTTCCTCACTTAAGCAAAAAGGATGCGGCCGATAGCCTCCAGCAGCTCCATAAGACGCGCAAAGCACGTTTCATAGTTTTCCCGGGACCCAAAGGGCTCTGCCAGGTCTCCCTGCTCTCCGGCAAACTCGCGTACCGTGTACACAAAATTCGCCTGGGGGACCTTCTCCAGAATGCGGAGCTTCTCCGCCTCTGTCATGGTCAGCACCAGCGTCGTTTCCGTGATGTCCTCTGTTTCCAGCTGCCCGGAAACCTGCTTTTTGGCCTGCAGACCGTGCTCCTGCAGGGTCTGGGCTGCCTTCGCATTCACCGGCTCCGGGAAAAGGACCACCATGCCCCGGGAGAGTATCTGTGTCTCCCCTCTCCTGGGATCCGCGTCCATCATCGCCTCGGCCATGATGCTCAGGCCGGTGTTTTCCTCATCCAGAAACAGCACTCTTGAAAAACTTGACATGCCGTTACCTCACGTCCTCGATATGATAGCCGGCCGCCTTGCGGAGCCGGTTCATCACTGCCCTGCCGAGACCGCTCTCATCGAAGCTCTCCGACAGGATCAGGTCGATATTCTTGGTGTCGAACTCTCTCAGGATGGCGTACAGGTTATGTGCTACACTCTCGATCTGCGCACGGCTGCCGATGCTCATGACCTCACGGCCGCTGCCCTGATAGGAGTCCTGTGTCTCATCGGTGGCAATGACGCCAACCCTCTTCCCCTTGCTCTCGGCTTCCTCTGCGCGTCTTTTTATCTCGCGGACCACAGCCTGCTTAGGGCCTCTTATGATCACGAGCTCTGCCTTAGGCGCATAGTGCCGGTACTTCATGCCCGGGGCCTTGGGCCGCTCGCCTTCCTTCATTTTCTCTGTGCTGGAGCGGTCGATGTCAACATGCTGCGAAAGCACCTGTTCCAGCATCTCCGGCGTGATATAGCCGGGTCTTAAGATCAGCGGCTCATCCCCGGTGCAGTCGATGATCGTCGACTCCAGGCCGATGCCGACCTCTCCCCCATCGATGATCATATCGATCCGTCCGAAAAGATCCTCAAACACATGAGAGGCTCTCGTCGGGCTCGGTCTGCCGGAGGTGTTTGCGCTCGGCGCCGCGATCGGGACGCCTGCCGCACGGATCAGCTCCGCTGCCACCGGATCCGAAGGCATTCTCACGGCCACCGTGTCCAGGCCGCCTGTCGTCGCCTTGGGAACCAGCCCGCTCTTGCGGAAAATGAGTGTCATCGGGCCTGGCCAGAAAGCATCCATCAGCTTCGTGGCCGTATCCGGAATGTCCGCGACAAGAGGCGCAAGCTCCTCGCGATCCGCAATATGGACGATCAGCGGATTATCGGAGGGTCTGCCCTTTGCGGCATAGATCTTTGCGGACGCACTGGCATCCAGAGCGTTTCCCCCGAGTCCGTACACAGTCTCCGTCGGAAATGCCACAAGGCCTCCGCGCTGCAGGATCCGTCCTGCCTCCGCAAGGCCTGCTTTATCCAGATTTTCCCGATCTATCGGTAAAATGACAGTATTCATAGTCTATCTGACTTCTCTCTTTACGAAATCTACCAAAGAAGTATACCATACTGATTCGACTTTCACAATAAAAAACACCGAACGTTATTTTTCAAACGTTCGGTGTTTTTTTTCAGGATAATTCGGAATTATTCCTTTTGATACTTATCTCTTTGCCAGATGGAATGCGAAGCCAGCGATCTCGTCTGCGAAGTAGATAGCCTTGCAGGAACCGTCATCATTGTATCTTGCGGACTCCTCGTTGAACTTGATGCCGCGGCCCTTGAAGTAAGCGACTGCACGGTCAACGTTGTTGCAGATAACAGCGACATGGCCATTCTTTCCAAGGTAAGGTGTCTTCATAACCTCGACATCCTTGCCGCAGAAGATGGAGCTGTTGCCCGGCTTGAACTCGAAGCCAAACAGATCGCAGATCAGCTTAGCGGCAGCCTCAGCCTCTTCCGGATTCTCGCAGTTGATACCAACGTGTCTTACCTGGAAATTGTGCATGGTAGCGACAGCTTCCTTGCAGAGCTTGGTGATGCCCTCGAAGTCGCCTGCGTTGATCATGTCAGCCTTAACCATCCAGCTTCCGCCGATAGCAAGAACGTTCTTCTGTGCCAGATAGTCGTTCATGTTCTTAGCGTTGATGCCGCCGGTAGGCATGATCTTCAGGTTGGAGTAAGGGCCGGAGATAGCCTTCAGGTAAGCGATGCCGCCAGCTGCCTCTGCCGGGAAGAACTTCACGGTGTCAAGACCGAACTCCATAGCGGCCTCCATGTCAGCCGGATTGGAGCAGCCAGGGGTAACCGGGATGCCTTTCTCTACGCAGTGTGCAACAACCTTCGGATTGAAGCCCGGGCTGACGATGAACTTTGCGCCTGCAGCGATAGCTGCATCAGCCTGCTCTACGGTCAGGACAGTGCCTGCACCTGCAAGCATCTCCGGAACCTCAGCAACGATCTTTGCGATTGCCTCGTCAGCGCGAGCTGCACGGAAGGTAACCTCAGCGACCGGGATGCCGCCTGCAACGAGAGCCTTTGCCAGCGGAACGGCCTTCTCGATATCCTCAATCTTGATAACCGGAACAATACCGATCTCATGGATTCTCTTCAATACATCATTCATTTCTTTGTCCTCCTGAATATTGATGTTATTGTCATTTCCAAGGTCTTTTTCAACCTGGGTTTTCTTAGCGAAGTTTCTCAGGCTTATTGACCGGATAACGGATAGCCTCACCCTTTAAGAAGCTGACAGCCTCCTCAGCAACCTTTCTCTTCAGCTCAGATGCTGCTTCCTCGGAATACCATCCCATGTGAGGGGTAACGATGATCTTATCGTTGGAAAGCATCTTTGCACCAGGCTTAAGCGGCTCGCCGACGACGCAGTCGATGCCGGCTCCGGCGATCTTTCCGGACTCAACAGCCTCGATGAGAGCATCCTCGTTGATGATGCCGCCGCGTGCGCAGTTGATGATGTAGGAACCATCCTTCATGCGGTCAAAAGCAGCCTTGTCAAACAGGTTCTCGTTGCCGTCGAGCGGGCAGTGGATGGAGATGATGTCGGATCTTCTCTGCAGCTCTTCGATCGTGACGGGCTCGACGAAGTCGATCTCCGGACGAGGGCTGTAGAACGGATCATAGCCGATGACATTGTAGCCGATTGCATGAGCCTTGATGGCGAAGTTGCGGCCGATACGTCCAAGACCGACAACACCGACGGTCTGAGTGGACGGACGATAGCAAGGGATTGCCGGGATGTAGTCCCATGCAGTCTTCTTGGTATACTCGTTCATCTGGACCATCTTGCGGGTCAGGCACATCATGAAAGCGATAGCCTGGTCAGCGACCTCGTTCATACCATAATCCGGGACATTGCCAGCCTGAACGCCAAGCTCGGCAGCTGCCTTCAGATCGATATTGTTGACGCCAACGCCGTAGCGGACGACGAATTTCAGCTTCGGAAGAGCCTCCATGACTCTTCTCGTGATCGGTGCGTACTGGTTGATGAATGCATCCGCATCCTGGCACTGCTCGATCAGGTCATCCTCGGTATGGCACTGCTTCAGCTCCATCTCGATGCCTGCATCGGCAATAATCTTCTTCTCGATATCTACATTCTGATGATCGCAATCGGTGATAATGATTTTCATGACTTTTATTTCCTCCTGAGCCTCAAGCTTATTTTACCAGATAACCGCCATCGACCGGGATGGTGCAGCCATTGATATAGTCAGATGCATGGGATGCCAGGAAAATGCAGGCACCCTTCATGTCGTCCGGAGTACCCCATCTCTGTGCCGGGATACGTGCGGTGATCGCTGCGTATCTCTCAGGATTGTTCTCCTTGGTCAGAGCGGTGTTCATCTCGGTTGCCATGTAGCCAGGAGCGATGCAGTTGAAGTTGATGCCCTTGTACGCCAGATCGTTGCAGAAGGTCTTGGTGAACTGAGCAACGCCGCCCTTGGATGCTGCGTAGGCCGGGATCGTCTGACCGCCGAAGAAAGCGATCATGGAGGAGATATTGATGACCTTGCCGTAAGGTACTTCCTTTGCCAGGAAAACATTGGCTGCTCTCTGGGTCAGGTCAAATACAGCATTCAGGTTGACCTCGATGACATCGTTCCAGTCTTCCTTGGAGAATTTGTCGCAGGTAGCTCTTCTCTGGATGCCTGCTGCGTTTACGATGATGTCCAGTCCGCCCAGCTTAGCGACTGCCTCGTCGAAAGCCTTTCCTCTGGCCTCTGCGTCAGCCAGGTTGCAGACGATGCCGGTGCACTTGAAGCCCTTAGCGCAGAACTCCTCAGCGACCTTGTAAACCTTCTCGCTGGTACCGAAAATGACAGTCTCAGCTCCGGCTTCCATGAGGCCCTCTGCCATACCATGGCCAAGTCCTCTGGTTCCTCCGGTGACGATAGCTTTCTTTCCGGTCAGATCAAATAAATACATGATGTTTGTCCTCCTTGTTTTATCCCTGTGTCAGTGCGGAGTTTCTCGCTCTGCCTGATTCTGTTTGGTTTGTGCACGGTTTGTATTCTAGCAATTTTCCCTGTGGGTGTCAATGAATTACAGAGCACGTTGTCCGTTTTGCACAGTATTTAGACCAGAAGTGTAAGCTGCCGATCGAGTAGGAGGAGGCCTGTCCGACTCCTACTCGCCGCGCCGGCCGCCCGTTGCCGTCAGGCAACAATTACCTTTGGGCGGCCGTGTGCAAAAAAAGCCCGGGAAGGAAATGCCTTGCTGCATTGACAGCAAGGCATCTTTTCCCCGGGCTATGTCATCCCTAAATGGTTTCTACCTATTCAAATAGTTTGCTTTTGATGGTGGGCCAGATGTCGTGGTCCTCGAGGCCGATCTTCCAGAAAGCGGCTCCGGCGACATTGTACTGACGGATGATGTCCAGCTTTGCGGCGATGGACTGCTCCTCCTCCATCCAGATGCGGACGGTGCTGCCGTCCTCCTCATACTGGCCGTAGAACTGTCTCTCGGCATCCATCCAGACAGGGTTGACGCCGTGATCCGCGAGTAGCTTGGCGGCGTTCTCCATGCCGGTGGCGTAGGAGGACAGTGCGTAGCGGCTGTAGACCGCGTTGGTGTCAGAGTAAATCGTGGCACCGGGGTCTGCGAGGTTTTCCGGGGTTTCCGTCCACACACGCGTGTAGAACGGGATTCCGTTGATCAGCTTTTCCGCAGGGACGCCCTGGTCGATCGTATCCAGGATTCCGTACAGGGAGAAGGAATACGAAGCGACGGAGCCTGCGGTCGGACTGCCGCTGTAGTGCTCATCGTAGCTCATGACGATGATGTAGTCGGCCATGACAGCCTGCTCGCGGCGGTTCACCCAGAAGCGGCCGCCGGCCGGTACGTAATTATCAACCGAAAGGACAAGTCCCTTGTCGTGGCACACGAGGGCGAGCTCACGGATGAACTCGACGTAATGCTCGGCGGAGTCCTCTGTCACATTCTCAAAGTCGATGTTGATGCCGTCTGCTCCGACCTCCACGGTACGGGTGACGAGCTTGTTGATCAGGTTGCTGCGTGCGGTGTTGCTCGACAGGATCTTTAACAGGCTGATCTGATCGTTAAAATCGTCGATCAGGATCCATACGTCCAGTCCCAGTCCGTGCGCTGCCGCTACATAGTTGGCCGATGCCAGGGATGAGAAATTCCCATCGTTATCCGTGATGGAAAACCAGGTCGGGGAGATGACGTTCACTCCCTCGCTGCCATCTAAGAGCGTGGTCAGCTTCTCATTGTCCGAGGCACTGAATACCTGATGCCATACCAGGCAGATCGGGCCTTCCTTGGCGATGCCGGGGTAGGTCCATGCTTCAAAAGGAGCCGCCTCGACGGCGGTCGTCACCTTGCCCAGGCGCTTCATCTGGACATAGCCCTTGCAGCCGTTTCCGTATACATAATACCAGTCATCGAGGGTATCCAGGATCACCAGCTTGTCTCCCTTGGCCACGTCGACGAGGATGTCGCTCTTGATGCCGGCGAGCTCACGGATCTGCGTCTTTTCATCGGCCAGAGCCGTCATCTTCTCATTGGTGAAGTCCGTCGTGATGTACAGGCGGTTCGGCTCGTCAAATCTTTCGTAGGTCATGACGGTGAATTTCGAAAGAAGCTCCACCGACAGCCAGGTCACATCATCCTTCGTGAAGAAAGCCTCATGATCCAGGGCAACGGTATTTCCCTGCATGGCAAAGTGCGTCGAGCCCTCCGCGATCAGGACAATCTCCCCGGGGAGTACGTAGCGCAGCTCTCCGCTGCTTCCGATATAATAGCGGTCATCCAGGAACTGATGGACGGTATCCAGATCCAGGTACACCGTACCGTTCTTCGCGATGCCATGTCCTTCCACCGGCTCATAGTCGACAAAGACGAGCGCCTCGTCAACCGACACCGGATACACCTCGTCCAGATCCGCATAAGTCTTCCCCATGCTGAATCTCTGATACAAAAAAGCGATAACCGCCACTGCTGCCAAAACCAGAAATACCAGCACGCCAATGAAAACCGGGCTTACTTCCCGTCTTCTCATGCTTCTTCTACCGGTTTCTCCTGCCATTTTATGCATCCCTCCACGTAAAATCATCAGTGATTGCTTTCACATAGATGCATCATAGCATACTTCCCATGGGTTGCAAAGATTTTTCGAGCCCTTCTTCCGCCTAAAAGGCCTCTCCTCCCCCCACTTTGCCGTATTTTTTAGAAATCGGATACAATCCTTGCCGGGCGTATTGTCCCACGCTGCCCCGGCCCGATATTCCCTTAAGCAGCCCCTCCCGCAGCCTTTTTTATATGATGCCCTGCTATTTCAAGGCCGCCACGATCGCCCTCCCTTTCGCGGGAGTGCGCGAAGACGGCTCGGGTCCTCCTTGACACGGTTAAACAAAAGCTGCGGCGGATCCGTGTCTGGCACCGTCCGGCATTCATAGCTTCCGTTTTCGCGGATCATACAGGCTCTTGCGATTA
>CAMOGO010000014.1 GCA_946614075.1 uncultured Lachnospiraceae bacterium
GGCGGAGATGTCGGCGAGATTGCCGAGGCAGCCTTTATGGGCTGCGAGTGCATCGAGTCGTTTACGGTGGCGGGTAATCTTGGGATCATCGCGCCGGATGCCTTTTTTGACTGCGCCAATCTTCCTGAGATCACGGCAGCGAACGGGAACCGGATCCCCGAGCTGGAGCATTACTGCAGCCCGGTCGCCGGCGTGCCGGAGAAAGCCAGATAGAGCCGGGTTTTACGGCATGGCTCAGGAGGGCTTACGAAATAGAAACGAAATGAGGAGATTTTTATGCAGGGATTTGTGGACATGCACTGCCATATTCTTCCGGCGGTCGACGACGGCTCCCGGGATTACGAGATGTCATGCGAGATGATGAGGCAGGCATACCAGACCGGAACCAGACGCATCATCTTTACCCCGCATTATAAATTCAAATATCGTCACACCTCCCGGGGAGACCTGGTCAGGAAGCTGAAAAGGATGCGCGAATTTGCCGTCAATGAGCTGCCCGGCATGAAGCTCCACCTGGGAACGGAGTGCCTGTATGAGCAGGATCTGGCAGCGAAGATCGAGGCCGGCGAGGTTTTCACCATGGCCAAGTCCCGGTATGTCCTGATCGAGTTCCTTCCGGAGTCAGAGTACCCCTACATCCGCAATGCGGTCTATGAGATGGAGCGGTACGGCTATATACCGATCGTCGCCCATATCGAGCGCTACACCTGCATGACACGCAAGACGGAAAGGGCAGCGGAGCTGAAGGAGATGGGGGCGCTTCTGCAGATCAACTCGGCAAGCGTCACCGGAGCGATCGGCCTGGCGGTGAAGCATTCCTGCGACAGATGGCTGAAGGAGCACGTCATCGACTTCATCGCGAGCGACGCGCACAACACGACCACCAGAAACCCGCAGCTCGATGCCTGCGCGTCACTGGTCGCCAGAAAATACGGAAGCGACTACATGGAAGAGCTTTTTTGCACAAATGCGATGGAGATACTTCGCTGATCCGCATGAATACAAGGAATCAGGCGTTCTTCGTAATCGAAGAACGCTTCTTTTTTTGCCCAAATTTATTCTTTAGATTTCGAAAATTTCACAACCTCAACTACTTGTGGAAAGGCCATATTAGTGATACAATTTGTAAAGAAATCGTTGATTTTATGAAAAAAAACTAAAATGAAAGGGATACTTTCGTGTTTCTAAAGAAAGAACCCGCACCGAAAAAGACAACCGAATGGACCAGAGAGGCTGTAGTGCAGCGCCTCCTCCGTAGCTACCAGGCATACTACGATGTGTATCCCACGGAAAACGGAGAGAAGGACGGCATGCCCCTTGCGGCGCACTGCCGTTTTTTTGTGCACTCGGAGAAATATGTACTCCTCAAAAAGGCGAAGCTTTGGGAGGCTGACAGCAATGAGTACATCTACCTCTTCAGCATGCCGCACCTGAGCGAGGAGCTCTACGAGGCCTGCGAGAAATATGCCTACGATGAGGGCATGAAGCTGGTGGATCCGAAGCCTGGTCATATGTACAGCTACATCACGGCTGTGTTCGTGTGCGACACCTGTGATCCTGCCGCAGAGAAAAAGCTGCGTGCGAATCACATCTACAAAAGTTTTCATTTTTCACTGTATGGGTGGATGGACTACCATACAGCCTTGATCGCTCTTGAGGGGAAGAAAGTATGCACCAATAGGAGCGGAAAGGCCAATGTGAAATTTATGAAAAGAATATTGGATTCATGACAAAAAGGAGGAAAAAACATGAATGCCGCATTGATTCTTTTAATTGGCATCATTGTCCTTGCCGCCGGTTACATTTTCTATGGCCGCTGGCTGGCAAGACAGTGGGGTGTGGATGCTAGTATCCCGACACCTGCCCACGAGCTGGAGGATGGCGATGACTATGTTCCGGCAAAAGCTCCCGTCCTTATGGGACACCATTTCTCATCCATCGCAGGCGCAGGCCCGATCAACGGACCGATCCAGGCAGCCGTTTTCGGCTGGGTCCCGGTCATGCTGTGGGTCCTGATTGGTGGTGTTTTCTTCGGCGCAGTTCATGACTTTGGTGCTGTTTTCTCGTCCGTCCGGCACAAAGGTCAGTCCCTTGGCGAGGTTATCGCTGACAGTATGGGAAGCCGTGCAAAGAAGCTCTTCATCATTTTCTCTTACCTGACCCTGATCCTCGTAGTCGCTGCATTCGCGTCCATCGTTGCGAACACCTTCAAGGCGACCTACGTTGACGGTGCTCTGGATGTCGCTGCCAGCGCTGCCAATGCCAGCACGGCTATGATTTCCATTCTGTTCATCGTCATTGCGATCGTTTTCGGTTTCATGGTTTACCGCCGGAACGCCGGCATCGGCATCTCCACCATCATCGGTGTAGCAGCTATCCTGCTTTGCATGCTGATCGGCTACAACTTCCATCCGATTTATCTGAGCGGTGATACCTGGATGTACATCATCGGTGTCTACATCGCAGTAGCATCCGTTACTCCTGTATGGATCCTTCTGCAGCCTCGTGATTACCTGAGCTCCTTCCTGCTGTACGGCATGATGATCATCGCTGTCATCGGTATCTTCGGCGCTCACGCAGATCTCGAGATCCCTGCTTTCACCGGTTTTGTCGATACCGCTGAGCACGGTGTCGGAAACTCCCTGGGAACCATCTTCCCGGCTCTGTTCATCACCATCGCCTGCGGCGCTATCTCCGGTTTCCACTCTCTGGTTGGTTCCGGTACGACCTCTAAGCAGCTGGATAAGGAAACCGATGCTCTTCCGATCGCATACGGCGGTATGCTGATCGAGTGCGCACTGGCTCTGATCTCCCTGTGTGCTGTTGGCTACATCTGGGGTGAGTATGTCCCTGGCGGCATCACGACTCCTACGGCCGTTTTCGCAACCGGTATTTCCCGTATGTGCGCGACCATCCCGTTCTTAGCCGGTGCTGAGAGCTTCATCTACTCCATGCTGATCCTGGCTGTTTCCGCATTCTGCCTTACCTCTCTGGATACCGCGACCCGTCTGGCCCGCTATATGTTCCAGGAGTTCTGGCTGGCACCTGGCGAGACTGCTGACAGCGTCGGCGGCATCAAGGCTGTCCTTTGCAACAAGTATGTCTCCACCCTCATCACGGTTTTCCTTGGCATCGCTCTTGGTATGACCGGATACTCCAAGATCTGGGCTCTGTTCGGCGCTGCCAACCAGCTGCTGGCTGCTCTGGGTCTCATGGCTGTCGCTGCATGGCTGGGCAAGGTCGGCCGCAACAACAAGATGTTCATCATCCCGATGTTCTTCATGCTCGTTGTCACGATCGTTTCCCTGATCCAGACCATCATCAACAACCTGACCAAGGCTGTTGATATGTGGAACTACATCCGCGGCGGCATCGCGATCCTGCTGGTTGTCCTGGCTGTGATCCTTGCCATCGATGGTGTAAAGACTCTGCAGGCTCAGAAGAATGCATAATTCTTGAAATGTAAATAGTCCAGACAAGAAAGCCTCCGGAAGGGATCAAATCCTTTTCGGGGGCTTTTTTATTAGCGCGATGAGTCATAGGGGCGGTTCTTTTGACTCATTTTGAAAAATGAGTCAAAAGAACCGCCCCTATGACTCATAAAATTCATGGTTTCGCACGTATTCAATATAAAAAATATATGTTAGACTTCTATGAAAGTGGTGCGGGATGCTACGAACACTTAGCCAGCTTATCATGGATTTTTTGCATTACAGAAGGGTTTGACAGAATATGGATTTTCGATCACTGCGTTATTTTCAGACAGTAGCCCGGGAACTGAATTTCACCAGGGCAGCACAGAAGCTGGACATGAGTCAGCCGCCGTTAAGCCTTCAGATCAGGAATCTGGAGGAAGAGCTTGGCGTGCAGCTTTTCATCCGGGGAAAAAGGAGCCTGACGCTCACAGAGGCCGGACGGCATCTTTTGAGACGGACGGAGCAGATGCTCGAGCTGGCGGAGAAGACTCGCAGTGAGCTGAACACCATGGAGAATTCCATCTCCGGGACCATCTGCATGGGACTGGTGGAGGGGCGTGCGCCATTCTTGGCTGCCCGCTGGATCGCAGGCTTTCATGACGAGTTCCCGCTGGTCAATTTCCAGCTCTTTAATGGCAGCAGCGATGATATCATTGATCATCTGCACCGGGGACTGGCCGACGTGGCCGTCATAGCCGCGCCGTACGACAGCGAGAGCCTGGATGGCCTTACCGTGAGCCGGGATACCTGGGTCGCCATCCTGCCTGCGGACCATCCGCTGGCCAAGCTGCCGGGGAATACGATCCCCTTGAAGGGCCTTGCGGGAGAGCCGCTCATCATCCCGAGCCGTTCCTCCAGAGCGGAGGCCGTCAGACGATGGTTTGCCGATATCGGGGAGGAGCCGACGATCCTCGCCCAGACGTCCAATTACCTGAACTGCATCGCGCTGGCGGAGCAGGGCGCCGGGATCGGGATTTTCCCGGTCACGACCTACACGCCGAACCCGCGCGTCGTGATCAAGCAGATCACGGAGCCGGCCAAGGCGATCGAGTACCTGATCGTGTGGGAGAAGGGCCAGAAGCCGCGGATGCTGACGCAGGCGTTTCTGGACTATGTCAATGATTTCATGGAGGAGGACCGGATCCATTCCGCACGGTTCCAGGTACGCGCGGAGGTGTTCCATTCGGATCCGTCCGACGAGCTGCTCTAGGTTCTTTAGAGGGAGGTATTTGAGACATGGGAATGATGGATCCTAAACCGCTTTATGCAGGAAAAGAGATTGAAAACGTCCTGGAGGATTTCAAATCCGCCAGAAAAGTAGATAAATACCGCGTCAGTGATCTTGCCATTTATATTCCGGCCGGCTTCGGCTGGAAATATCTGCGCTTTGCGGACGTCACCGAGGCGCACCCGGCCAAGCAGAACGCCGGAGCGCCGCATACCTGTATCGCTGTCAACTATGTCCTGCCTGCCATTGCCTTGATGGCAGAGGGGGAGAAGACCTACCTGGAGCTTGACAAAAAGGAAAGCCAGGAATGGCTTCTGAAGCGTCTTGCGGGAGAGTAGATTTCACGGAAAATTCAGAATCCTCTTTCGCTTTTATAGAATGCTTGCGATTTGGATACATTCAGGGTATAATATCATATCTATGTGTGGAGTAAAGAGCAGATGGAAGTAACGGTGATTATCCCAAATTTCAATGGGAAGCACTTCATGGTAGATTGCATGGAGGCCCTGGAAAAGCAGACGTTTCGCGATTTCGAGATCCTTGTCGTGGACAATGGCTCCTCGGATGGAAGCGTGCCTTTTCTCAGGGAAAAATGGCCGGATGTCCGTCTGATTGCCTTGCCGGAAAACACCGGCTTCTCCGGTGCCGTAAACATTGGCATCCGCTCCTGCACGACCCCTTATGTGATCCTTTTGAATAATGACACCAAGGTGGAGCCCGACTATGTCGGCGAGCTGGTCCGCATGATCCGCTCCTCTGACCGGATTTTCTCGGTTTCCAGCAAGATGCTTCAGATGTATGACCCGGAGTTTATGGATGATGCCGGGGATCTTTTTATGCTCACAGGCTGGGCGTTCCAGCGCGGCGTAAGCCGCAGCGCCGAGCTCTATGACAAGCCCTGCCGGGTATTTACCGCCTGCGCCGGTGCTGCGATTTACCGCCGGGACGTCTTTGACGAGATCGGAGTCTTTGACGAGATGCACTTTGCGTATCTGGAGGACATCGACGTCGGCTACCGCGCCCGTATCGCCGGTTATGAGAACTGGTACTGTCCGACCGCGGTGGTCCACCACGTCGGATCCGGGACGAGCGGTTCCCAGTACAACGATTTCAAGGTAAAGCTGGCCGCAAGGAACAGCATCTACCTTGTTTACAAAAATATGCCTCTGCTGCAGTATATCATAAATTTCATTCCGCTGCAGCTTGGATGGTACCTCAAGAAGCGGTTCTTCATCCGCCGCGGCTTTGGGGAGGCCTATCAGAATGGACTGGAAGAGGGCAGGAAGACAAAGGAGAAGTGCCGCAAGGTGCCTTTCCGCATGAAGGATGTGCCTCACTATCTTCGGATCGAGTGGGAGATGATCCTCAACTGCTTTATCTATGCGTGGGAGTATACGCACCGCACGCAGAAGGTCCGCCATAACGGAGGAACGAATGATTAATGATACCCAGAGGAAGCTGAACAGGTTTCTGATCGTTCTGGATGCCGCGGTGGTTGTTCTTTCCTACTTTGCCGCCTACTGGATTGTATTCGTGGCGCTGGGCAGGATTTCGGCTTATCCGCTTGAGTTTTACTTTGGCTTCCTGTACGCGATCGTACCTGGCTTTCTTCTGCTGAACTGGGTCTTCCACCTGTACGCATCCAATCGGATGATGGGGCGGAGGCTGGAATTCAGCAATATTCTAAAGACGAACCTGATCGGCCTGATGGTGATCACGATGGTATTGTATCTGGGTAAGGATACCTTCACCCATTTCTCCCGTCCGATGATTTTCCTCTTCGTCGGGATCAATACGATCGCAGATGGGGCGCTGCGTCTGGCTGTGAGGACCTCGGTCCATGAGCTGCAGGCGCACGGCTACAATCAAAAGCAGATCCTTTTAGTCGGCTACAGCCAGGCTGCGGAGAAATACATCGATCGCGTCAAGGCCAACCCGGACTGGGGATATCAGGTGCGTGGAATACTTGACGACGACAAGGAATGGGGCTATGATTACCGCGGCATCAAGGTAGTCGGCCGCCTGGGCGAGCTGGAAACGCTCCTGGAGATCAATCGCCTCGATGAGATTGCGATCACCCTGGGTCTGGACCAGTACGAAAACCTGAAATGGATCGTCGCTGTCTGCGAGAAATCCGGCGTACATACGATGTTCATCCCGGATTACAATGATATCATCCCGACCAAGCCTTATACAGAGGATCTCCAGGGACTGCCTGTTGTCCATATCCGGCACGTCCCGCTGTCTGATTCCTTCAATATGGCGGTCAAGAGAATGATCGATATCATCGGCGCTTTGGTCGCCATCGTGATTTTCTCCCCTGTCATGCTGTTCGCAGCGATCGGCGTGAAGCTCTCCTCGCCGGGGCCCATCATTTACAGCCAGGAGAGAGTGGGACTGCATAACCGCCCCTTCAAAATGTACAAATTCCGTTCGATGGCGGTACAGCCGGAATCGGAGGAAAAGAGCAAATGGACGGTGAAAAACGACCCCCGGGTCACGCCGTTCGGACGCTTTATCCGCGGTACCAGCATCGATGAGATGCCGCAGTTTTTCAATATTCTGATCGGCGATATGAGCCTCGTAGGACCGAGACCGGAAAGACCGCTGTTTGTGGAGAAATTCCGGGAAGAGATCCCGCGCTACATGATCAAGCACCAGGTCCGTCCGGGACTGACGGGCTGGGCGCAGGTGAACGGCTACCGCGGCGATTCCTCCATTGTCAAGAGGATCGAGTGTGATCTGTATTACATTGAAAATTGGTCGCTGGGTCTTGATTTCAAGATTATCTTTTTGACTTTCTTCAAGGGATTTGTCAATAAAAATGCATATTAACAGGAGATTTTAGGTATGAGATATTCCGATGATTATTTCGACGGGCAGGAGACGATGTCGTCAGGCAGACGCAGATCCTCCGGAAATACATCTGAATCACGCAGATCGCGGGCTGCCGCAGCACATGATGGTTCGCGCGCCCACGTTTCCTCCTCCGCAAGCAGAGGAAGAGGCGGCAATGACAGTGAGTCGGGCCGGAGCATTTCCCGGTCGGCAGCGGATGGAGGCAGGGACGCTTCCCGCACCACCATGAGAAGCCGCCAGACCAGAGCCACGGAGGACGGGAGAGTCCGCACCTCGACGATAGAGGGACGCAGAGTCCGCTCTTCTTCGGATGAGACTCGTTTCCGCCAGACGGAAATGGGCCGCTCCCAGGCCAGCCATTCCCAGGCCGGAGCGCACTCCTCCAGAGCCCATCAGGCATCCGCCTCACGTTCGCACTATTCGAGAGAGGAAGAGGAGCTTTTACGGTCCGGACGCAGCGGGCGAAGCGCACACAATACCTCACGCATGAGTGCCGTCCAGAAGAAAAAGCGTGCCGAGAAGCTGAAAAAGCAGAAAAAGAAACGCCGCAACATGGTCATCATACTGGCAATCGAGGCAGTAGTCCTGGCTGTGGCGGTTTTCGCCGTGGTTGTCGTTTCCAAGTACAATCTCATCCAGAAGCCGAGCTGGGGCAAGATTTCCATCCTGCATAATGAGGAAATCGATCAGCAGGTTCTCGAGCAGATGGAGGAGGGCTACACGGACATCATGCTATTTGGTACAGATGCCCGTATCACGGAAGGAAATACCGGCAACCTGGAAAGCGGCTCCGGTGCCGACGTCAATATCCTGGTGCATATCAACAATGCCACCGGCGAGATCCGTATGGTTTCCTTCTATCGAGACCTCTACCTGAACTATGACGGCGGCTATCACAAGCTGACCGATATCTACCGTTCGTACGGAGCAGCCGGCGCGCTGAACGCGATCAACCGGAACTTCGACCTGAACGTCAAAATGTTCGCGACGAGCAGCTGGGCAGGAGCAGCCTGGATCATCCATTCCATCGGCGGTACCGAGGTGGATGTCACGCCAAACCTTCTGGGTTACCTGAACTCCTACATCACCGAGACGGTCAATGAGACCGGCATCGGCTCCCAGCACCTGACCTCCAGCGGCTACCAGCATCTGGACGGTGTCCAGACCGTCGCCTACTGCCGTATCCGCCATATCAATGTAGACGGCTATGACTACGGTGATTTCGGCCGTACCGAGAGACAGCGTGAGGTCATCACGCAGCTCTTCTCCAAGGTCAAGCAGCTGGATCTGGGCCAGATCAATGCCCTGATCGACATCGCTCTGCCGCAGGTCTACACGAACGTGACCCTGACCGATGTGCTCGGCCTGGCAGCAAACATCAATCGTTACAGCATGGCGGATTCCATCGGCTTCCCTTACGACAAGGCCGCCCCCACGATCCTGAATTCCAAGGGTCAGAACGTCGACGCTGTCCTGGCGATCGACCTGGCGAGCAACGTACTGAGGCTGCATCAGGATCTCTATGGAACGGATGATGGCTACCAGATCTCCGATACGGTACAGAATATCGCTTATGATACGTTCAACAAGTGGGGATACTAAACCGGAAAAGGCGAAGCCTAAAGAGCTGAAATATAGCAGAAAACCAAACTTAGAATAATAAGAAAACGGCTGTCCGTAAAGGACAGCCTTTTTTTGCACACGGCCGCCAAAAGGTAAATGTTGCCTTACGGCAACGGGCGGCCGGCGCATAGATTAGGAGTCGGGCAAGCCTCCTCCTACTCGATTTTAAAAGAGCAGCTCAAAGGCAGGCATAAGGAAAGGGGAAGGGGGAAAGCCACACCAATGAACTGCTCGAAGGTGCTGCTCTCTCGAACAGCATAATAATAATAGCAGAAAACGGCATGGAATTCCACAAAAAGAATCCAAATTCACAGAATTTATTCACATTAAACAGAGCAATTACGGAAAAACCTTCCGCTATGTGAAATATTTATGCGCTTATTCGAAATTTTTACATTCCCGCGCTTCCGGTCGGGTAGAAAATGTATCCTTTGCCGGCGGTATTGCGAAGGAATTTAGGGGAGCGATAGTCGGTCTCGATTTTCTTCCGGATATTGTGAATATGGACGAGTACGGTCCGGACATCGCCGAAGCTGTCCTTTCCCCAGACGTTTTTGTAGAGCTCGGCCGCGGTGAAGTACTGATTCGGATGCTGCATCAGGAAGCAGAGCAGCTGGTACTCGATCGAGGCGAGCGGGAAGGTACCGCCCTCACGTTCGACCATGTGGGTGTTGGCATTAAGGGTAAAGCCATCGCACACCAGAGTATTCTGACCGATGAGGCGAGGCGCCTGCTTGGCACGCCGGAGGTTTGCCTGGACACGGGCCAGGAGAATCTTATTGTCAAACGGCTTGGTCAGATAATCATCGCCGCCGATCTGGAGTGCATTGACGATCGTATCGCTGTCATCCAAGGCACTGATGAAGATGATCGGGCAATTATGCGTTTCCCGCAGTCGGCGGCAAAGCTCGATCCCGCTCTCTCCGGGCAGCATAATGTCAAGGAGCATCAGGTCAAAGTGCTCTCCGGTAAGCAGCAGCGCATCCTCGGCGCTTGACGCATGACGCACCTCATATTCCCCGGCGTCCTTCAGGTAATGGGTGATGATTTTCGCGATGTTCGTGTCGTCCTCGACGAGAAGAATCTGAACCATGTTTAAGCCTCTTTTTCTGTTGATGATGAGGGAATGTGCCTCAGAGAAGACCGTAAAATGTATTCCCGGACGTGAGTCATCTTCCTTATGGATTAATTATAAACAGTTAGGGATTAATTGACAAGGAGAACCTTTGTCTTGACGCTGTGGTGAGGAAAGCGATATCATAAATCCAGAAAAAGGGTCGCGTAAGAAAGGAGAAAAGGTGCGATGAATGTGAACAGAATCCGGATCGTGGATCGGATCATGGCCGCCCTTTTATGCCTGGGGATGCTAGGCGCTGTGATCGGGCTGATCGTGGTCAGCAGTCTGAACATGGGCCGAAGAACGTACTATGACACCTTTGACGCGTATTCGGATGAAATATACGAGCTGAACGGGCTGAAGATGAATTCCGCCGGCCGCTACCAGATCCAGATGTTCCTGGAAAAGCCCGGCTCAGAGCAGGAATGGATGCTGGCTTTTATCGAGGCCCATCCCTTTGTCCTGTATGTGAACCGGCAGGAGGTGTACCGGTACGAGGCCAGCGACGGCTACCGTCGCGTCATCAATGTAGAGCTGGGAGATCGGATCAATACCTCACCGGCCGTCTCGATCGAGATCGAAACGGATCAGTGGGACACGAGAAACTATTTGTATCTCGGCCCCAAGGACCGCATGGAATCGGCCTTCCTGGCCAATATGTCCCTGCAGCTGATCGAGATCGGCTTCCTGATCGCCGTAATGATCTACGCCTTTTCCCTCTTCCGGCGCAAGAGCAGTGAGAAATACCTGTGGCCCTTCGCCATCTATGTCACGATACTGCTAGTGTGGAGCGCCATCCAGATAGAGGCCTATCCACTCGTCTTTAATATCGCCTTTTTCGATTACCTGAGGAGCTTTTTCAACCTCCTGACGATCCTGGAGAGTATCCATGTCGGTATGATCCTGTCGCATCACGAGATGCCGCGCTATTCCGGCCTGATGGCCTGGTACAACTGTCTGATCGTCTCGCTGATCTATGCCCGCCTGGACCAGATGATAGCACCCACCCCGATCGGCCCTTATTTTTCCCTGCTGCCGTTTTTCGTAGGCATGACCGCAGCCCTCTACATGTGCATCAACACCGGCGTGAGCGGAGCCTTCCTGCCCCTGACCTTCACCTTTTCCCAGGCCATGCGCCTGCTGTCGGTCATGATCGACCGGATGGAGCTCGGCAACCATATCGTGTTCCAGTGCCTGCGCACCGTGCCGACCTTTGATATTCTCTTCCTCGTGGCCTGCGTCCTGGAGATCAACCTGCGCTTTGCCGGCAAATTCCAGGAGTCGGACGAGCTGGTTGTCAAGCTGAACCACGCCAACGACCGTCTGGAGGAAATCAACGCCCAGCTGGAGGAGGTCAATACCCAGCTCGACATCAAGGTGGAGGAGAGGACCGCTCAGCTGAAAAAAGAAGAGCAGCAGCGCCGCCAGCTGATGCTCAATGTGTTCCACGATCTGAGAAGCCCGATCTTTATCCTGAAGGGCTATACGGAGATGATGCCGGCCGAGTCCGAGGAGGCAAAGGAAAATCTGGCTGTCATGAAGGACAAGCTCCAGTTCCTGTATAATCTGACC
>CAMOGO010000015.1 GCA_946614075.1 uncultured Lachnospiraceae bacterium
CGCGGGGGAGGGTGGCGGAGTCGCAGGAGACGTAGACGATCCGGTCGGGAGCCATTTTTAGCATCGTGTCAAGGAGGGCTGCGTCGCACCCTTTTCGGGGCGGATCGACGACAATGACGTCGGCGTGGATGCCCTTGGTGCGGTACAGCTCGGGGACGACCTCCTCGGCTTTTCCGACGTAAAACTCCGCGTTTGTGATGCCGTTTAATGCGGCGTTGTCGCGGGCGTTGTCGATGGCGGCGGGAACGATCTCCACGCCGTAGACCTGTCTGGCCTGCTGTGCGAGGAAAAGGGAGATGGTGCCGATGCCGCAGTACAGATCCCAGACGGTCTCATTTCCGGTCAGGCCGGCGTACTCCAGTGCAGTGGCGTAGAGCTTTTCTGTCTGCTGCGGGTTGACCTGGTAAAAGGAAAGCGGAGAAATCCGGAAGGTGATGTCGCCGATGGTGTCGGTGATGTAGCCTTCGCCGTAGAGGTTCAGGATTTCGTGGCCCAGGATGACGTTGGTGCGCTCGCGGTTGACGTTTAGGGAGATGGAGGTCATGCCGGGGATCTCGAGGAGGGATCTCACGAGGTCTTCTGCTGCGGGCAGCTTTCGGCCGTTGATCACCAGGCAGACCATGATCTGACCGGTGTGAAAGCCGACACGGATCAGGGCATGGCGAACAAGGCCCTTTCCGGTCTCCTCGGAGTAGGGCTCGATGTGGTGTTTTTCCATGTGGGCGATGATGCGGCGCAGAATGCCGCTGTTCACCGGATGTCCCAGCAGGCAGTCCTCGGTCGGGATGATCGAGTGGGTGCGGCCTGCGTAAAAGCCGGCGATGATCCTGCCCTCTTTGTCCCGCCCAAAGGGGAACTGCGCTTTGTTCCGATAGCGGAATGGCTCGCCGTCCATGCCGAGGATGGGCTCCATCGGCAGGTTGGTAAAATGTCCGATCCGCTCCAGGTGGTTTCGCACTTTGTTCTCTTTGAATCGAAGCTGGCCTTCGTAGGACATGGCCTGCAGCTGGCAGCCGCCGCAGGGCGCAGCGACAGGGCACGGCGGCGTGACGCGTTCCGGGGAGGGAGTGAGGATGTTCAGAGCCTTCCCGTAGCCGTAGTTTTTCTTGACCTTGATGACCTTTCCCTCGACCTCGTCGCCGACGATGGTATCTTTAATAAAGAGGGTATTGCCCTCGAAGTGTCCAATACCCTCTCCATTCTCGCTCATGTCCACGATAACCGTACGGAACATGTCGTTTTTATTCATAAATTCTCTCCTTTGTTGTGTCAGTGGGGACGGCTCTCAGGGTGACAACGGGGACGGTTCTCAGTGTCACCCCTCGGTGACACTGAGAACCGTCCCCACTGACACACTAGAACGTCTGTGTGGTGGTGCGGCGGATGTTGGAGTCCACCAGCTTGTTGAAGCCGAGCCACTCATTATTCTGGGCGCCGCTCAAAAGCTCCGCCATCATCTCGAGCTTGGCGTCGAGATTGTCCGCCATGCTGAGGGCCAGGGCCTCGATCAGGGCAGGCTTTTTCGGGGAACCAAACTCAAACTCGCCGTGGTGTGCCAGGATGCAGTGCTTCAGCTCGGAAGCGGTCTTTTTCGGGAAGTCCGGCATAGTGCTTAGCTTCTCATCGACCATCTCCACGCCGATCACGATGTGGCCTAAAAGCTGGCCGTCGTCGGTGTAGTCGTTCTCCGGGAAAAGAGAGATCTCGCGGGTTTTGCCGATGTCGTGGAACATCGCGGCGGTCAGGAGCATGTCGCGGTTCACGGTGGGATAATTCTGCGCGATGTAGTCGCAAAGCTTCACTACGCCAAGGGTGTGCTCCAGAAGGCCTCCGACGAAGCCGTGGTGGATGGACTTGGCGGCGGAGTG
Source organism: uncultured Lachnospiraceae bacterium (assembly GCA_946614075.1). The sequence continues at coordinate 1,869 of CAMOGO010000015.1, forward strand.
GCTCTTGAAGGACTTGATAAAGGCAGCGTCATTCACGAAGAACTCGCTGGCCAGCTGGCGCAGGTGGTCGTTTTTCAGGCTGCTGATGTAGCGCAGCAGCTCTTTGTACATTTCCTCGATGTTCTTCGAGGAAACGGGCAGATAGTCTGCCGGGAAGTACTCGCCCTCATCGGCGACGCGGACTCTTTTGATATTCAGCTGGAGCTGTCCGGCGAAAACGGTGACGTCTGCGTCGACGCGTACATAGTCCATTGGCTCAAAATGGCCGATTCCGTTGTTGACATCCCAGATCTTGGCATTGACCAGGCCGGTCTTGTCCTGCAGGATCAGGGAATAGTAGGTTTTTCCGTTCTTGGTCTTTGCTACCTGCTTGGATTTGCACAGGTACACCTCTCCGATCCGGTCTCCTTCACGGAGAGCTTCGATATATCTCATGTAGTTTCTTCCTTCCTATTACGGATTATTCGCTGTTTTTTGCGGAGGCTTTCTCCGCCCGGCTTTACGCTGTTTTTACGGGCTGCCTACCGGCTTTTACAGGCTTTTACCGGCTTCCGAGTGTGATCCGGTAGCTCTGGCGCACGTAGTCGGTGCGTCCCTGGCGGTAGATGATCACGACGACCTGGTCGCCGGGAGAATGCTGGGCCAGAAGGCTTTGCAGCTCTCTCATGGTGGAAACATCCACGCCGTCAAATCGTGTGATGACGTCACCGTTCTGGATGCCGCTATTGTAGGCGGGGGCTCCGATCAGGGCATTGGATACGTAGATGCCGACCGGGATCTGCTTGTCCGCGGCGATCTCCTCGGTCACGTTCGTGCCCTGGATGCCGAGGTACGCGGCACGGCTGCCGTTTGACAGGGTCTCGATGATCTTTTTCAGGTCGGAAATCGCGATGGCCGCCGACTTACCGCCGTCCGTCAGGCTCTGGGTATTGGACGTCACGACGCCGATCAGCTCGCCGCCTGCATTCACCAGGAAACCGCCGCCGTCCACAACCTCGATGTCGGAGTAGAGGTATCTCAGGTCCGTGTCGATGCCCGGGTTACTCCGGGAGACGTAGCTGATCATGCCGAGAGCGACCGACCAGATCGGGCCGGACGGGCTGCCCAGACAGTAGACGGTGTTGCCGATACGGACATTGTAGGAATTCCCCAGCGGGATGATATCCTCGTCCGTGATGCCGGCCAGCTCTGCCTCTCTCCGGTCGCAGGTCACGACCGCGATGCCTGTCACGTCATCCGCACCCTCCAGGATCGCGCGAATCTTGCCGCCATTGTAGAAGGTCACGTCGAAAGCGGTGGCGCCGCGGACCTTGCTGTAGTCCATCAGGATGTAGTACTCGCTCTTCGTCGCATTCCACAGAATACCGGAAGCCGCGGGGTACACGCTGCCGTCGGCATTGATGCTGTCTGCCTGCAACGACACGACGGCATGGTTAAACTGAGCAGCCTGATTCGTCGTCTCATTGCTGTAGGCGATGCGGTCTGCCGCTGCCTCTGCCACGGACTCGCCGCCGGCGCTGTCCTGTCCGGTCCCTGCCGGCTCCTCCTGGACGGGCTCGGCCAGATCCTCCGGATCCGGTTCCGGGTCAAAGGCCACTACGACATTGTCCGGAAGAGTCGCCTCGGTCTCCTCGGCTGACATCTGCGCCTCATCCGTGGCCCCGGCAGACTCTGTGCCGGAGGTCATCTCGGTGCTTCCCGCACTCTCGCCGCCGGATGGCTGGGCCTCATCCGCCTTTCGCGTCTCGGCCGCCTCCTCCGTGACACTCTCTGTCTCGGCAGCTCTTGTCGCGACCGGATCGTGGTCCGCCGGGATCGTCACCTCCTGCTGATGAAACAGGTCAGGGAAACGCTCCTCCAGATACGGGAACGCAGTCTCCTCCCAGAAGGGCATTGTCACGACAAAAACGGCGCTTGCAATCACGCCGAATAAAACCGCGCCGAGCACAAGCCCAAAAAAGTGGGCCAGCCTCTCCCGAAACGGCTTTTTCCTTTTGACGACATTTTCTCGGATAAACTTTTCTTTCTCAGCTTCCATAACTAAAATACCTGTGTCAAAGTCTGCTTTTCCTGAACCTTTATTATACGAAAAATCTGCCTTTTAGGGAATACCTTAGGATAAAAAAGTTCGCATTCCCTTCACCTTGTAATATACATGGAAATTTCATCCAAAATGTAGTAGACTAAGGAAAGCAAAGCGAGGATGCGAACGAATGGACGATGAGTTTACTCATCGGACAATCGTTTATCCACGCGCAACAAAACGAGAATCCTCTCCTCGAAAGGAGTCCTTTGCTTCATGAACGATAAAGTACTGCGTACTCTCGAATACGATAAAATCCTGGCAATGCTTACCGAGCTTGCCGCTACGCCTGCCGGAAAGGAAGCCTGCCGGTCGCTTGTCCCGATGGACGATGTGCAGGAAATCCGGGATGCTCTGGCCAATACGACCGACGCCGTGACCAGGCAGTTTAAAAGCGGCACCGTTGCCTTTGGCGGCGTAAAGGACATCCGGGATTCCTTGAAGCGGCTTGCCGTCGGCTCTGTGCTCACGATCCCGGAGCTGATGAATATTGCCTCTTTGCTGGAGGTGGCCGCCCGGGTCAAGGCGTACAACCGCAAAGATTCCGAGGAGATCCTGCCGGACAGTCTGGATCCTTATTTCGACGTCGTCGAGCCAGCTCCGTCCCTGTGCCGGGAGATCCGCCGCTGCATCCTTTCCGAGGATGAGATCAGCGACGATGCTTCCCCGACCTTAAAGGGCATCCGCCGGCAGCTCCATGCCCTCGATGACCGGATCCACGCGCAGCTGAATTCTCTCCTGCTCTCGAGCCAGGACTACCTGCAGGATCATGTCATCACCATGCGAGACGGCCGCTACTGCCTGCCGGTCAAGGCCGAGCACAAATCCCGCGTCGCCGGCATCGTCCATGACCAGTCCTCGAGCGGTTCGACCTTTTTCATCGAGCCGATCGCCGTGGTGCGCCTGAACAACGAAGGCAAGGAGCTGGAGCTGGCCGAGCGGAAGGAGATCGAGGTCATCCTCTCCTCCCTGAGCAACCAGGCTGCGCTGGAGGCTGACCACCTGGCCGCCGACTATGAAGTCCTGTGCAAGCTGGATTTCATTTTTGCCAAGGCCTCTTTATCCCGTAAAATGAAGGGCAGCGAGCCCGTTTTCAATACCGAGGGCATCATCCGCTTAAAGGATGCCCGTCATCCGCTGCTTGACGCGAAGCGTGTCGTCCCGATCACGGTCACCCTCGGCGAAAGCTTTGACCTTCTGATCGTGACCGGCCCGAATACCGGCGGCAAGACGGTCTCCTTAAAGACCGTCGGCCTCCTCTCCCTCATGGGGCAGGCAGGCCTTCACATCCCGGCCTTCGAAGGCTCACAGCTTTCCGTTTTCCCGGAGATTTACGCCGACATCGGCGATGAGCAGAGCATCGAGCAGAACCTCTCTACCTTCTCCTCCCATATGGTAAACATCGTTTCCATCCTGGAGAAGGCGGATCCTAGCTCTTTGTGCCTGTTTGACGAGCTCGGGGCCGGTACCGACCCGGTTGAGGGCGCCGCCCTTGCCATGTCGATCCTGACCTTCCTGCACAATATGAAAACCCGCACGATGGCCACGACGCACTACAGCGAGCTGAAGCTTTTTGCCCTTTCCACGCCGGGCGTGGAGAACGCCAGCTGTGAATTTGACGTCAATACCCTCCGCCCTACCTACCGCCTGCTGATCGGTATCCCGGGAAAAAGCAATGCCTTTGCGATCTCGTCGAAGCTCGGCCTGCCGGACTACCTGATCGACCAGGCCCGCGAGTTCATCGGCGAGCAGCAGCTGTCCTTCGAGGATGTCATCACCGACCTGGAGAACACGCGGACCGAGCTGGAAAAGGAGCAGGAGGAGGCCTCCCGCTACAAGGAAGAGATCAAGCGGCTGCGCGAGCGTCTCTCCCGTTCCAACGAGAACCTGGAGGAAAAGCGTGAACGCATGATGCGCGAGGCGAATGAGGATGCGAAGAAGATCGTCCAGGAGGCGAAGAGCTTTGTCGATGAGACCATCCGCAATGTCAACCGCATCACCGACGACACGAATATCCGCCGCGAGCTGGAGAAGGAGCGCCGGGCGGCGAATGAGCGCCTGAACCAGCTGAATGAAAAGCTTGCGTACCAGGCGCCCGCCAAAAAGAAATCGAACCGCCCCGAGACCTATCACGTGGGCGACAAGGTCAAGGTCCTGTCCCTGAATCTGAGCGGTACCATCAGCACCCTGCCGGATGCCAAGGGGAATCTTTATGTCCAGATGGGCATCCTGCGCTCGAGCGTCAACGTGAACGACATCGAGCTGCTGCAGGAGGATACGATCAATGGCCCTGCCGGCGCGGCCGGCGGCTCCCGGAAGCAGAAGGCCAACGCGAGCGCGATCAAGATGGGCAAATCGATGTCCATTTCCCCGGAGGTCAATGTCATCGGCAAGACCGTCGATGAGGCCGTCCCGATCGTGGATAAATACATCGACGACGCATGGCTGGCGCATCTGGAGCAGGTGCGGATCATCCACGGCCGAGGCACCGGCGCTTTGAAAAAGGCGGTGCAGGGTCTGCTGAAAAGGAATAAACATGTCAAGAGCTTCCGCCTCGGTGAATTTGGCGAGGGAAGCGGCGGCGTCACCATCGCCGAGCTTGACTATGGGAAGAAGAAGTAAGTGGGTTTTCGCAAAGAAGAGATTGGCTGATTTTTTATACGGAAAAAATTACACACCATTGCTTGTAAATCGCGATCTCCGATCGTGCGCGAGCTGCGCAACGTACGAAGTGCGTCTTCCTCTGCGCAGCTTTAGGAAGGAGATGAAACCTTATGGATAAACAGAAAATCATGATCGTCGATGACGATGAGAATATCGCTGAGCTGATCTCCCTCTACCTGGAAAAGGAGTGTTTTGAAACCGCCCAGGTGCACGATGGCGTAGAGGCGCTGCGCGAATTTGAACGCTTCCGCCCGGACCTGATCCTGCTCGACCTGATGCTGCCTGGAATGGACGGCTACCAGGTCTGTCGGGAGATCCGCAAATCCTCCCACGTGCCGATCATCATGCTCTCAGCCAAGGGCGAGACCTTTGACAAGGTGCTCGGCCTGGAGCTTGGCGCGGACGACTACATCATCAAGCCCTTTGATTCCAAGGAGCTCGTCGCCCGGGTCAAGGCTGTCCTGCGGCGGACCTTTGTCCCGCGTGAGACGCCCGCGGAGGAGCCCAAAAAGACCGACGAGAAGGTCGTGACCTACCCGGGCCTTACCGTCAACCTGACCAACTACTCTGTGATCTGCCAGGGGCACACGATCGACATGCCCCCGAAGGAGCTCGAGCTGCTCTATTTCCTCGCGTCCTCCCCGAACCAGGTTTTTACCCGCGAACAGCTCTTGGACAATATCTGGGGCTACGAGTATTACGGGGACACGCGGACGGTCGACGTGCACATCAAGAGGCTGCGCGAAAAGCTCCACGCAAGCCAGTCCTGGGCGATATCAACCGTATGGGGCATCGGCTACAAATTTGAACTCAAACGGTAACAGATCGCGCCTGAGAATAATATTCAGCTGATATGACTACGGATCGTGTCCGATTTTTTTTCAGCTGCAACGGTAACGGATCATGACTAAAAGACTATCCTTCAAGCTTTTCATCATGTACCTGGCGTTTGGCATCGCCTCGCTGGTCTGCGTGACACTGATCGTGTCCTACATGAGCCGCGAGTACCTGATCAACCACTACGCCACGAGTATGTACGATGAGGCTTCCTACCTGGCCAGGGAGTGCCGCTTCACCGGCCAGGAAAATTACGATTCCGCTAATCTCGCCGAGAAATCCCGGGATCTGCATGCCCGCGTGGACTGCAGCGTGATGCTCGTGCAGCGAGACGGCCAGATCATCTTTGACTCCCATAACGGCCAGACGGGGCAGACCATCGCGGATTTTGACCCCGCAAGCACCGGCAGCAGCCGCTACCAGGTCGACCGTTTTTACGAGCTTTTTGCAGAGGACATGGTAAATGTCACGGTTCCGGTCACGGGAGGCTTCAGCACCTACGGCTACATCGCCGTCCTGATGCCGCTTTCCTCCGCGCTCGCCGACCAGCATGACATCATCAACATCTCAGCGGTCGCCTGCCTCGTCATGTTCCTGCTGTCCTCGGTGGTGCTGCTCTGGTTCCACGTCAACGTCTCCAAACCGCTGCGCGAGATCACAAGCGCGACCCGCGAGTACGCGGCCGGCAACCTGGACAAGCGCATCAACGTCAGCGGCGAGGACGAGATCGGAAACCTCGGCGCCACGCTGAACTACATGGCATACGAGCTCGCCAACACTGAGGAGTCCCAGCGGAAATTTATCTCCAACATTTCCCACGATTTCCGGTCGCCTCTGACCTCGATCAAGGGCTACCTGGAGGCGATGCTCGACGGCACCATCCCGCCGGAGAAATATGAGAAATACATGAAGCTGGTCGTCTCGGAGACGGAGCGTCTGACGACGCTAACACAGCGGACACTCGCCCTGCAGTCCCTCGAGTCGGACGGAACGCTGCTGGAGCTGGAGGATTTCGACATCAACCAGACGATCAAGGACACAGCCCTCGCCTTCGAAGGGGCTTGCCAGCAGCGCCGCATTTTCCTGGATCTCACCTTCTGCGACGACGTCGTGATGGTCAACGCGGACAAATCCAAGATCCAGCAGGTGCTCTACAACCTGATCGACAACGCGATCAAATTTTCCCCGGAGAATTCCACCATCTGGGTGGAGGTCGCGGACCGCTACGAAAAGGTCTTCGTCTCGGTCAAGGACAATGGTCTGGGCATCCCGAAGGACAGCCAGAAAAAGATCTGGACCCGTTTTTACAAGGCGGACAACTCCCGCGGCAAGGACAAAAAAGGAACCGGCCTGGGCCTCGCGATCTGCAAGGATATCATTACGGCCCACGGCCAGAATATCGACGTCATCAGCACCGAAGGCGCCGGCAGCGAGTTTATCTTTTCGCTGAATAAGCCGGTAAACACCGCCGCCAATTAGGAAAGCGCTGCGTGGGAGATATTCTGAGCTATAAGAGAAGCAAGGAACTAAGCCAGGAAGTAAGCTATCAACTAAGCTATGAAGTGGGATATCAACTAAGCTATAAAGTGGGATATCAACTAAGCTATAAAGTGGGATATCAACTAAGCTATGAAGTGGGATATCAACTAAGCTATGAAGTGGGATATCAACTAAGCTATGAAGTGAGCTATGAACGAAGCAAGGAGGGTTATCTATGACGAAGCAGGAAGTTATCGCACTGCACAATCAGTACAAAATCACGGCGATCGCGCGCCGCGTGCCTAATGAGAAGATCGTGCGTGTCGCAAAGGCGCTGTATGAGGGCGGCATCCGCATGCTGGAGATCACCTACGATCAGGCGGATCCCAACTGCCTTTCCATCACGCCGGAGGCCATCCGGATGGTGCGTGCGGAGATGGGCGACAAAATGATCGTCGGCGCCGGAACCGTGCTTTCCATCGCACAGGTCGAGGCCGCTGCCGAGGCCGGCGGAGCCTTTATCCTGGCCCCGAGCACCGATCCTGCCGTCATCCGTCGGGCCAACGAGCTCGGTCTCGTCACCTTCCCCGGCGCCATGACCCCCACTGAGATCATCACGGCGTATGAGGCCGGCGCTGATTTTGTCAAGGTTTTCCCGGCCGACACCCTCGGACTGCCGTATCTGAAGGCCATCATGGGCCCGATCAGCCACGTCCCGCTGACCGCCGTCGGCGGCGTAAGCGTCGACAACATCAAGGACTTCCTGGCACTCGGCGTCAAAGGCGTCGGCATCGGCTCGAACATCGTCAACAAAAAGCTCATTGCGGCAGACGACTACGAAGGACTCACCGAGCTCGCACGCAAATATACCTGCCAGGTGTAAAAGGGATAGGAAGGAGATTTTAGTATGAAATACATCATCACGATCGACGCGGGAACCACCAACACCCGTGCCGTGCTCTTTGATCAGGACCGCAACATGAAGGGCATGAAGAAACGCGAAATCGGCGTGCGCAACACCGCGATCGACGGGAACAATGCCAAGCTGAAGGCCGCTGTAAAGGAATGCATCGATGAACTGCTGGCCGATGAAGGCATCGGGTTCGACGATGTCATGATGATCCTGGCAAGCGGCATGATCACCTCGAACGTCGGTCTCGTCGAGATCCCTCACCTGATCGCCCCCGCTGGGATCAACGAGCTCGCTGCCGGCGTGACTCCAGTCGTCCTCGAGGATGTCTGCCCGCTGCCGATCCACTTCATCCCCGGCATCAAGAATACCGGTGCGGCGATCACGCTCGAGAATTATGAGAAGATGGATATCATGCGCGGCGAGGAAGCCGAAAGCATGGCCATGATCGACGGCCTACCCAAGGGCAAGCCGATCCTCCTCGTCCTGCCCGGCTCCCACACCAAGTTCGTCGCGATCGACGACACCGGCCGCATCACCGGCTGCCTGACCTCCATCACCGGCGAGCTGCTTTCCGTCATCACCAACAACACCATCATCGCGGATGCTGTCGGTCATCATTTCGTCGAGGAAGGAACCTACGATAAAGAGCTCCTCCTGACCGGCTATGAGAATGCAAAGCGCACCGGCCTGGGCCGCGCCTGCTTCTCCTGCCGCATCCTGAACCAGTTCTCCATCCCGGAGAAGGAGCGCCTGGCAAACTACATCCTCGGTGCCGTCCTGCAGAGCGACGTCGCCGCGATCAAGAATTCCGACGCGGTCCGGGCTACTTCCGACACCCTGATGATCGTCGCCGGCAAGAATCCTCTCCGCCAGGCCATCTGCGATATTCTCGAGCACGATGGATCCTTTGGCGAGGTGATCAACTACCAGCCGCAGACCGACATCCCGCTCTCCTCCCTCGGCGCCTTCCTCATCGCACACAAAGGCGGACTGCTGTAGGAGGCTCTGTAGGGGGCTGTAGAGGGCTCTGTAGAGTGAGGGGTGCTGTAGTGGGCCTGTAGGAGGCTCTTAGGGGGCTCTGAAGGGGGCTGACCAGCCTAAAGGCTGCTGCAAAAAGACAGCTCCAGAGAAAGCTCCAGGGAAGCTTCCAGTTTTGTAACTTGTTTACCTGCCTGGTTTTCATGAGTGTTTCGACCAGCACAGGGAAATACCCTTTGCTACGACCCGGTTACCTGCCCTGTTTCTTTCGATAAGTTTGAGCAGCACAGGGAAATACCCTTTACTGCGGCTTGCTTACCTGCCCTGTTTTTTTGATTAATTCGACCAGCACAGGGAAATACCCTTTACTGCGACCCGGTTACCTGCCCTGTTTCTTTCGATGAGCTTGAGCAACACAGGGAAATACCCTTTGCTATGGCTTGCTTACCTGCCCTGTTTCTTTTGATGAGCTTGAGCAGCACAGGGAAATACCCTTTGCTTTGGCTTGCTTACATGGGATTTTGAAAAGTTGTAGAAATGAGCCACAGGGAAACTCCAAATCAGGAAATCAGCTTCCCTGTGTTTCTCATTTTTCAGTCTCTGGAGAGGCATGTAAGGATAGTCCATTTTCCCTCTCTTCCCTGTGTCCTCCCGAAATTCGTCCCGACCCGCACAGGGAAGCTTCCTTATGAATGACCGAATTACTTGATTGGACCTGGCAGACGTTTCCGGTGACCCAAGAATTGCGACCCAGAGGCAAGCAAACTGCCACAGATATAACGAACTGCCACAGATATAACGAACTGCCGCAGATATAACGAACTGCCGCACGGTTTCCCGTGCGGCAGTTCTTCTACTCTATTTCACACTCTTCAGCGTTTGATAGCATTATTATGAAAGCGGAGTGAGGATGCCAAACAGTTCGGACGAAGAGCTCGCTCTTCGGACAGCTGTTTGCATCCGAGCGAGCAACAAAACGAGACAAAAAGGGACAGGAACGAAGTGACTGG
>CAMOGO010000016.1 GCA_946614075.1 uncultured Lachnospiraceae bacterium
GTAGCAGCCGCGTTCGGAGCGGAACCCATACCAGCTTCGTTCGAGTAGAGGCCTCTCTTGACACCCCACATGAGGCAGCTGCCGGAGAAACCGCCGAAGATTGCCTTGAAATCAAAGGCGCTGCGGAAGATGTTGGCGAACATGGCCGGAACATTCTGGATGTTCAGGACCAGAACCAGGATGGAAACAGCGACATACAGGATGCCCATGAAGGGAACCAGGATCTCGGTGATGTGGGCCAGACGCTTCGCACCGCCGATGACGATGATGCCAAACAGGAAAGCAAGCAGGATACCGATGAAGGCCGGCGTGGATCTCTCATTGTAGAACTCAAATACGCCAAAGGTGGACTGCAGGTTGTACGCGGCGAGCATATTGTAGCCGATCGCGTAGATCAGGATGATCAGGACTGCAAAGATGACACCCATCCAGCGCTGTCCGAGCGCATCCTGCATGTAGTAAGCCGGACCACCGTAGCAGCCGCCGTCCTTACCCTTCTTTTTGTAGATCTGAGCCAGCGTGGACTCTGCGAAGGCGGAGGCACCGCCCAGGATAGCGGTGATCCACATCCAGAAGATCGCACCGGGACCACCCATGCAGATGGCGGTGGAAACACCGATGATGTTGCCGGTACCGACGCGGGATGCGGTCGATACCATCAGAGCACCGAAGGAAGAAATATTATTCTCATCCTGCGGCTTCTCCATGATAACCCGGCAGGCCTCACCGAAAAGACGGATCTGGATGCCTTTAAACCGGATTGTGAAGACGACACCGGCGACCAGCAGGAAAAGCGGAACACACCAAGGCTGGTACAGAACGCCGGAGATCGCATTGATGACGTTGTCAATTGACTGAATCATGTTGACCCCTCCTTAAAAAAAATCTATAAACCAATTCTAAACGAAATATATTCCAATGACAACAAAAACCTTGTAGAAGCAACAAAAAAGTATTGCACGTAAAGCCGGAACAGCATCTCGGCGAATGGTTGGCATTTCCGTAACAAAAGAGCCGCATCGGTATTGATGCGGCTCTTCTAATATGCACACGGCCGCCCAAAGGTAATTGTTGCCTTACGGCAACGGGCGGCCGGTGCGGCGAGTAGGAGTCGGCAGGCCTCCTCCTACTCGATACGTTAGTGGCTGTCTGTGATTTTTACTGTGCGATTTCCACGCCGGCTTCGGCATTGTAGATCGCGAAGGAGTTCGGAACAAGAGTAGTCCATTCATTCAGGGTCTTCCAGGTGAGCATATCATCGCTTTCCGGATCATTCAGGACGGACATATCCTCACGCTCGATGCGGACATCGGTCGGATGCTCAAGCAGGTAGTAATTGCCATTGCTGTCGGAAGCAATGATCCCAAGGCCGGGAACCTCAGCCATATTGTTGGCCTCATAGTCCGCCTGAGTGACGATGAGGATCCGGAAAAGCTCGCCGACACCATCGGTCTCGGTGAAGCCCATAGCCTTTGCAGCATCGAGAGATGCCTTCTCAGCAACCTGGAACAGGACGTCGCCCTCAGCGGGAGTTTCTACCACAACAAGCTCCTCATACTCTACCGGGACAGGAAGCTTATAGCCTCTGTTCTCGATGAAGGTGAAACCAGGATCATTTTCCTCCATACCGGTGGTCATTCCCGCAGCATCGATCCCTGCCATGGCATGGTCGCCGGCTTCGACGGTTGTCATTTCTGCGGCAGTGCTATCTGCCATGGTCTCAGCGTTCGTACCATCGGCCATAGCCTCGGTACCTGCTGCCTGGGTGTCGGCCGTGCTATTCGACGCCGGATTTGCGGTGCATGCCGTCATGGACACGATGAGTAATGCTGCAGCTGCGATTGCCATAATCTGTTTTTTCATTTTTCTCATTTCCTTTCCTTAATCTTCCCTTACTTTTGATTGGTTTGAACAGGTGCACGAGAAGTATCTCTTCTGCACTCTTTTCGTGGGGTATCATAGCACTCTCTTTTTACAATTCAAGAAAGATACTGTATACAGAAAACAAATAGAATCTTTCGGATTTGTATACACTGTGGTTCGGTCGGGGCTTTTCAGTACAGACAATAGAAGATATAATGCAAGTGTCTGGAGAGCTCTAGGAGGTTACGATATAGTATGACCTGGGAGGTGACGGGAATGCTTCGGAAATTCAAAGAACTTCATGGAGAATATATCTCAAGGATCGAGGGACAGGAACGCCTGGCCTTTGCGATGTCGGATAATGAGGATTTATACGATCTGATTGCCTGGGCGGAGCACGGCGGATACCAGGGCTCGGTCATCCGCTTTTACGATTTCGCGACCAGCGAGGTATACACACCGTTCGAGAAAAAAAGGGACGTCCTGTACGGAAAGCCCGAGTTCTTCGATGGTTACTATTATTTCCTTCAAGGGGATTACGGTGAGAAAAGGATTACCCTGTATAAATACTTGCCGCAAGGGATGACCAGTACGCTGGATAAGCTGGAGTCGCCGGACACGGCAGATTTACCGCAGGTACTCGAACCCGTCACGACCTTTGGCGTAGACGAGGTGGACCTTTATAATCTGAGCGTCGCGGGGAATGGCGTGCATGTCATCAGCCAGGATGATACGTTCCACTGCTATTTTCCAGAGCGGTTTTCCTTCCCGCTGACCCCGCAGGAAACCGTGTGCTTCCTGGACGACGGCAAGGTGTATATCGAGGCCTGGGTCGAGGAAGGCTGGGACAACGAAAATGACTGCGCGGGTGAAAACTATGAATTTTACCATCTGGTGAGAGTCAAGGATTACGAAGGAAATCTTCTGTCCGAGGAACGAGGGTATCTCCACAGGGCAGAGGACGGGACCTGGTGGATGGCGTAAAATAAGCGTACTGATTATTAAGCGCTTCTGACCGAGAAGGGGGAAACCCAATGGACAAAAAGAAAAAGCTTACCTTCGATGAAGAACTGTATGATTATAACAGAGACGGGGAGCTGGATTCATTCGAGAGGATGGAGCGTGAGCACTACATCTATGAGGATGCCAGACGATGGGAAGAGTACCTGCATGAAAAAGAAAGGGAAAAGCAAAATGCTGCGCTGGGAAATACAGCGGGGCAGAGCACATCGGGGCAGAACAAGGCGGCATGGATTATCTATGCAGACGAGGACAGTTCGAACAGAATTCCCGGAAACAGTGAAGAATTTCACCGGAAAATGGATGAATACATGAAAGAACTGGAGAAAGAAGAGGCAGAGGACAGGAAATACGTCCGCAGAGCCGGATTAATCTTTCTTGCCATATTGCTGTTGGCCGTCTGGGGCATGGTAGAATATAATTCCTGCAAGCATCCGGGCTGTCTGAGATCAAGGCAGCCTGGAGAACTGTATTGTTGGATGCATGTGCACTTGTATCAAGAGGAGACCAAAAGAACATGTGAAGTTCCGAGCTGCCAGAATGTTCCTATACATGGTACCCCATATTGCATAATACATACATGTGTTGTTGAAAACTGTGATGAACTCGTATATATGAATCATTTATGCTACAAGCATTATACGGAGAAAAGGCAATCTAAAGTATCACCACATAGAAGAGAATGAGGTTTAACCATGTTCTGGCAAAAGAAAAAACCGAAGAAAAGCTTTGATCGGGAGCGGAAAAAGCCGATCATCCGCTGCAGTATCTGCACGGGAGAGCAGGTGGCAGGTTTTAGGGATCTGCAGACCGGGAGATTCGAGGAAATCCAGCTGCTTCAGAGCGAAAAGGACCTGAAGGAGTTTCTGGAGACATACGATATCGAGGAACGCGAGATCAGCAGAGAATACTGAGAAACAAGTGGAAATACCGAGAAATAAGTATGGAAAACGACTACTTTTGCAAAAGGAACAGTCGATAAGAATGAACTGTCTAGAGGCATCAAGGGAGGTATTATGAAGACCAGTCTGGCGAGAATTCAAAGAGACATTGAGACATTGGGTGAGATCAGCATCGTGCCGGGGCCGGGCTGTACGCGGTTCAGCTACACACCGGAGTTTGCTCAGGCGAGGGACTATATCGTCGGAGAAATGAAGGCGGCGGGGCTTGCGGTTCGTGAGGATGCGGCCGGGATCGTGATCGGACGGCTGGAGGGGAAAAATCCGGATCTCCCGATTCTGATGACGGGAAGCCATTTTGACACGGTCCGCAACGGTGGGCGTTTCGATGGGATCGCAGGTGTCGTGGCGGCTCTCGAGACAGCGCGTGTTTTCCACGAGGAGGGCTTTGTGCCAGAGCAGACGATCGAGTTCGTCGCCCTGCCCGAGGAGGAGGGCGGACGCTTTGGCGGCGGGATGTTTGCCAGCCGGGCGATGTGCGGGAAGCTGACCCCGGGCGAGCTGGAGCATAAAGACTGGGACGGAGTGACCTTCGCAGAGGCCTTAAAGGCCTATGGTCTGGATCCGGAGCGGATCGGCGAGGCGGTCCGGAAGCCGGGCGAGATCGGCCTTTTCCTCGAGATGCACATCGAGCAGGGCCCGGTTCTTGAGAAAACAAGGACAGACACGGGCATCGTGGATGCGATCGTCGGGATCCGGTCGATCAAGGCGATCGTGCATGGCAAGGCGGATCACGCCGGAACGACGCCTCTTGGCATGCGTGCCGACACGGCCTTGGCAGTGGCTAAAGCGATGGTAGCCGGCGATGCCAAGGCAAGAGAACTGGATGACGGGACAGTTGTTACCTTTGCGCGGATTGTCACGACGCCGGGTGGAGTCAACATCGTGGCGGGAGAGACTCTTCTCATCATCGATTGCCGGAGCAAAACGATGGAGAGTGTGGATGCGGTAATCGATGCGATCGCAGCGTCTCTGGAGCAGAGCGCCGTGGAAAATGTGGGCCTGACTTGGGAAATGGAGGACCAGCTGCATGCGGAGCCTGTCTTGATGGACCCGAAGGTCCAGCAGATCATGGAAGAGGAGGCAGCGGCTGCCGGTATCACGACCCGGCATATCCTCTCGGGCGCCGGCCATGACGCGATGATCATGGGTGCGCAGTACCCGGTGGCGATGATTTTCGTCCCGAGCAAGGACGGCCGCAGCCACACCCAGGAGGAGTGGACCGACTACGAGCAGGTACAAAAAGGCGTGGAGCTCCTGTACCGGACGGTGAAGAGAGTGTCCGGGGCAGAGGCTTAAGAGCCGCATTGGTGTCACTCCACGGCCCCGAGTTCTACGAGGAACGTGGTGCCGTGGCCTTCTTCGCTTTCAAAGGAGATCCGTCCCTGGTGCAGTAGCACCAGCTCGTGGGCGATGGACAGGCCGAGCCCGCTGGAGTCGTGCTTGTGCTGCTCGTCACTATGAAAATAACGTTCAAACAGGTGGGCCCGATCCGATTCCCGGATTCCGGGCCCGCTGTCTTTGATCCGGACCTGGCAGAGTGAGGTGGCGGAGGAGAGATCAGAAAGCGGCAGGACATCCGGCTCCCGGACCGGTACCGTCACGGCTGTCACCTCGATTTCCCCGCCTTCCGGTGTATAGTGGACGGCGTTGACCAGCAGATTCTGGAAAATCTGCTGCAGGCGGAGAGGGTCGCCCCAGACGAAAAGGTCCGGCGCGATCTGTGCCTTGACGGTCAGATCCGGCCTGGCGCTGCCCTCAGGCAGAGACCGGATGAGCGAGGACAGGATCCCGGACAGATCCACCCGCTGCTGCCCGAGAATGACCTTCCCGTCGCGCAGCTTGATCAGGAGGAAGAGGTCCTCCGTTAGGTTGCGGGCAAAGGTGCTGCGCTCCTTCATCAGCGGAAGCATGTCGGGGAGGGCGTTCGGGTTCAGCTCCAGGACGTCCAGGGCATTGCCGATGACGAAAAGGGGCGTGCGCAGATCATGGAAGATATTCGTGATCATGCTGTGCCGCTCCTCCTGCAGATTTTCGATCTCGTGGGTGCGCTCTTCCACCAGCCTTTCCAGGTGGGCGCTGAGCCACTCCTTTTCATGGAAAGCCGTTGCAAAGCGGGCGTTGACGCTGACCATGGTTCCGAAAAGGAATGGGATGTCGATGTAGGAAGTCCTTCGGACCAGGGTGAAAAGATCGTTTTTCGCCGGGAGATAGCGATTGACAATGATGGAGAGGTACAGGCCCAGCACCAGCGAGGAGCCCGCCAGCGCGAAAAAAAGGCCTTTGCGGCCGAGGGAGCAGCCGTCCGAGAGGATGCAGATCGCCAGCAGGACCACGAGAAGATTCCGGAGGGTCGCAAACCAGGGGAGCAGGAGCCCTGCGAGGAAAAGGAGGACGCCGGCACCGATCAGGAATGGCCAGTGAAGGAGCGTCTCCATCCTGCTCGGCAGGGCAAGGTCCGCCAGGGTCTGGGAGATCTTCAGGGTCATGAGAATGATAGCCCAGGTGATGGCGCTTCCGATCACACTGGTGGCCTCATCCGACAGCGCCGGATGCAGGAAATCCATCAGCAGGATGCGCAGCAGCACCAGCAGCTGAAGGAACAGGAAGGCCGCCAGATAGGGCTCGCCGGGCTTGTAGGCATACAGGGACAGGGTATAGATCAGAAGAGCGACCGAAAGAGTCAGGAAAATCAGAGGCATAAGCTCGATTTTCGCGATAACCTCCCCGGACAGCGCAAACGGAAGCTGGCTGACGATGATGAAAGCAGCTCCGATCAGGAACGAAAGCACGAGGCTGAGGATCAGATTTTTTTTCCGGAACAGCATATGTATGGAAACCTCCTTTGGAAATTGAGGGTGCATCCCTTGCCCGAGCCTTGAAAATCAGCTATAATCCAAACCGGCGGACAGGCTGTAAAAGCGCGACGGAGTGTGGACTGCCAAATACAAAAGGAGGAGATCCAAAAGGCAATGACGCATATTCTACTGATCGAGGATGACAAGGCAATTGCGGATATCACCCGCTATTATCTGGAAGCGCAGAAATCCTACCGAGTTACCTGGGCCAAAAACGGGGCGGAAGCGATCACCTACGCGCGGGGCATGTTTGACCTGATCATTATGGATATCCTTCTGCCGGATGCGAATGGGATAGATCTCTGCAAGACGCTCAGACAGTGGCATCGCTGCCCGATCATTTTCTGCAGCGCCTTGGATGATTCGGACACCATGATCCGCGCTCTGGAAAAGGGCGGCGACGATTTCATCACCAAGCCCTTTGATTACAAGGTTCTGCTGGCCAAGATACAGGCAAATCTCAGGCGGGTTCAGCTGGATACCGAGGGAAGCGCGAAGAGCGCAGGCAGCGGCAGCGGCTTAAGCCGCGGCATTTTCTCCCTGGATCCGGTGTCCCGTCAGGTCGAGGTGCAGGGAAAGACCTGCCGCCTGTCGGAGATCGAGTTCCGGATTCTGGGCTATTTCCTGCAGCACCCCGGCGAGTACCTGACCGGCGAGGACATTTTCCGCGCGATCTGGGGCAAGGACCCCTTGGGAGACACCCGGACCGTGCAGGTCCATATCCACAACCTGCGCAGTAAAATCGAGCCGGACCCTACCTCACCAGTATACCTGAAAAGCGTGTGGGGGAAAGGTTATATTTTGGATGCACAGGCTTAAAAATGTTCTTAAGGAAAAACAGCGGATTTTAAGGCAGCTTAAGATCCGCTTTTTTTATGCACACGGCCGCCCCAAGGTAGATGTTGCCTGGCGGCAACGGGCGGCCGGCGCGGCGAGTAGGAGTCGGGTAAACCTCCTCCTACTCGATCACACGGCCACCCAAAGGTAATTGTTGCCTTACGGCAACGGGCGGCCGGCGCGGCGAGTAGGAGCCGGACAGGCCTTCTCCTACTCGATTTCAGAGGATAGCCTAAGAACGCAAGGAGCAGCCGGGACAGGCAGATAATGCCTGCTTTTCCTAACCGCAGTGCGTGAATAAAAAGACGGCAGAGAGAAAATCCGGCAGGAAAAAAGAAGGAGGCTTGAAAGGGTGAAAACAGGGCAAATTGCCGAACGGAGGAAAACTTGTTAAGAAATCCTTAGATGGAAGAAGGATTTGTGCTTCGGTATGATGAGCTCATGAAATGTAAGAGAGTATCTGGAAGCAATACTCTTAATACTCTTAACTTAAAAAGTATCTTTCCGGAGAGGTCCGGAGACGAGAGAAAGGAGCATATTCATGAGCAATTTCAGCAGAAGAGATTTCCTGAAGGGTGCAGCTACTCTGGCAGGAGCAGCTGTAGCAGCGGGACTTCCGGTCCTGGCAGAGGGTGAGGAGGCTGTATACACTCCTGGTACCTACTATGCCGAGGCAAAGGGCGTACAGCGCGTCATCGTAGCGGTCACCTTTGATGAGACCAGCATCACCGATGTCCAGGTCAATGCATCTGGCGAGAGCGAGAACGTAGGCCAGCTGGCAGCAGGTGTCGTCGCGGATCAGATCCTCGAGGCACAGAGCGCAGACGTCGATGGAATCGGCGGTGCAACCCTGACTTCCTATGCAATCCGTCACGCCGTAGAGCTCTGCATCATGCAGGCGAAGGGCGAGATCCCGGTCATCGAGATCAAGATGGATGAGGAAAAAGCAGCGGAGGTTCCGGCATGGCTTGGCATGGAGCCGGAGATTTCCGAGGATGAGATCGCAGATACCTGGACGACCGATATCCTGATCGTCGGCGCCGGTGCCGGCGGTACCGCAGCAGCTGCCTACGCAGCAGAAAAAGGCTATGACTTCCGCCTGATCGAGAAGGTCAACTCCGTATGCCGCAACCGTGGTTGGTATGCAGCCGTTGACTCCTCTCTGATGAAGGAAAGCGGTGCAGATCCGGTCGATCGCTCCCGCCTGAGAAGAGAGCTGCAGAGAGCATCCTCCGGCAAGTGCAACATGTCCGTTTTCAACACCTGGATCAACGAGTCCGCTGACATGCATGAGCTCGTCAAGCGTGTTTACGCAGAGGTCGATCCGGAAGCAGTCTGCACACCTACCGTAGGTGATGAGGCTGCATGGCCGGCAGAGGACGATACCGGCTACTATTTCCCTCAGATCGAACACACCTGGAACAGCAAGGAGTTCCGTTCCCGTAATGAGGCTTACAAGAAGTACATCGAGAACCGCGGCTACGAGATCGATTTCAACACTGCTCTCATCAAGCTGGAGAAGGATGGAGACCGTGTCTGTGGCGCGATCGCACAGAAGACTGACAGCGGCGAGTACATCCGTATCGTTGCCAATCAGGGCGTTATCCTGACCACCGGCGGATATCCGGGAAATCCTCAGATGATGCAGGCTCTGGACCCGATGGGTTCTGCCGTCATCACCTGCAACGTCTGCTCCCCGACCAATCAGGGCGACGGCATCAAGGCCGCTCTGTGGGCAGGCGCTTCCATGCAGCCGGAAGCTGCTCCGATGATCTTTGACCGTGGTATCCTGGCTCCCGGTGAGGACGCTGGCTATCAGCATCTGGCAGATGGCAACGAGATGTTCCTGTCCGATGAGGGTCAGTTCGGACTCGGCTCCCAGCCGTTCCTGAAGGTCAACCGCCGCGGCGAGCGTTTCGCCAACGAGTCCGGCACCTATGACAACATCCTGTATGCTGCATACAATCAGCCTGGACATGTCTACGCAATGGTCTTTGACGCCAACATGCCTGAGGACGCACAGCGTTTCCACACCATCGGCTGCTCCGCTGCAACCCGCAAGAATCCGCAGGGCAAGCTCGACGATCTGGCGAGAATGGCAGAGAAAGGAAAGGCCTTCATCGCAGACAGCCTGGATGAGCTGGCAGACATGCTCGGCTTCGAGGGCGAAGCCAAGGAAACCTTCCTTGCTACCTGCGATCGCTACAATGAGTTGTACGATATGCAGTCCGATGAGGACTTCGGAAAGCCGGCTTATCGCCTCAGCGAGCTCCGCACCGCTCCGTTCTACGGCTTCTGGATGGGCGGCTGCCTCCTGACAACCGAGCAGGGGATCCTGACCAACGAGAAGGCACAGGCCGTAAACGATGCGAAGGAAGTCATCGAAGGCTTGTACGTAGCCGGCGACTGCTCCGGCGGTTTCTTCTACAACAATTATCCTTGCCTGCTTCCGGGCGTAGCCTGCGGCCGCACCCAGACCATGGCGATCAAGGCCGTGAAGACCGCAGCCGGCGAGGAGATGTAAGTCGAACCTGTAAAACGGGTCCGCGAAACGAATTTATCAATCGAATCTGGAAATCGAATCAAAGAACCCCGGGGCCAAAAACCCCGGGGTTCTTGCGATCACGGCCGCCTGTGCTCAGTCTTTCCTGACGGATAACGATACCATCCTTGACCATGACCTTGTTCATGCAGCGGCATCCACAGCCGTGCCAGCAGCCGGCGGAAATCCAGGTGCCATCTGCTTCCGTGTTGACAGATTCAAGATCGCATTACTTAACTGGACAAAACCAAATAGGAGTACCGTTAGGTTCGCAATATATGGAATATATGGAATATGTGTAATATCCGAGAAACTTTTTGAGGAAAAATCAGACAAAAAGCAAGCACTGTTTCACAAAAAGCGCAAAAGTCTTGTAGGGATGCTTTCTATTCGGTATACTCTATGAAAACAAGCGCAAAGGAATGTGCATGTTT
Source organism: uncultured Lachnospiraceae bacterium (assembly GCA_946614075.1). The sequence goes on from CAMOGO010000016.1 coordinate 10,514, forward strand.
TCACCCGGTCAGGATGACCGGATGAGGCGGCACAGGACAGTAAAGAGAGGGGGAACAGGCATGAGAAGAACAGTAGAAAAAGAAAGAAAACCCGGCTTGACAGGGCTCGTGATCCTGACCGCAGCGGCACTTCTCCTTGCCGGCTGCGCACAGGCAGGCGCCTCCGCCGGAAATAACGGAAAGACAGAGACCAATGCGGCAGAAAGCACGATGAGCGGCGAGACAGCCATGGCAGGAGGATCAGATATGGCAAAAGAGGAAACGACCGGAATGGCAGAGATGACACCAGCGTTCGACTTCGACTGGAAAACCTACGACAGGGATGGGGAGTCCGACGAAGAGCTGCGCGCCAGGATCGGCGACAGAGCCTTTGAAATCACGCAGAACGCCGACACAGAGGCGCCCTTCACCGGTCAGTACGACCATTTCTTTGAAAAAGGCATCTATGTCGATGTCGTCAGCGGCGAGCCGCTGTTCTCCTCACTGGACAAGTACGACTCCGGCTGCGGCTGGCCGGCCTTCACGCAGCCGATCTCCGATGACGTGATCGTCGAGAACGAGGACAATTCCTTCGGCATGACCCGCGTCGAGGTCCGCAGCAGCGGCGCAAACTCCCACCTGGGCCACGTTTTCACCGACGGCCCCAAAGCCACCGGCGGCCTCCGCTACTGCATCAACTCCGCCTCCATCCGCTTCATCCCCTACGACGAACTCGAAGCGCAGGGTTACGGCGAGTACAAGGCATTGTTTGATGAGAATTGAGGGGTGGGGAGGCCGCGCCTGCAGCCTACCACGCCTGGCCTTCTGTAAGATACTTTTAGAAAAGATGCCAGGAGCCTACGAAGCCTGTGTCATATCGTGCTGCTTGAGTTTCGTCGGCCGATACTGCTAACACTCAAAAAAATAACTAAAGACAAGAGCCAGAATTTCAACTCGCTTGGTGACTGGGTCGGGCTCGCGCCCTTCCCGTCACCTGGCGCTCAGACAATGGAAATTCTGGCTCTTAACGTTATTTTTTCTCGTGAAGCA
>CAMOGO010000017.1 GCA_946614075.1 uncultured Lachnospiraceae bacterium
AAAATACTGGCCTTCGTAGGTGAGGCAGTAGCGGTCCTTGCGGATCGGGCGGCGGTCTGGGTCAGCCTGCATCAGGAGGGTCAGATATTCCTGCTGCGACAGACGACGCTCGGTCTCAACACGCTTCAGCCCGGAGATAGTCCTCTTGGTCGTCTGATAGTAGAGATAGCTGCCATTCTCGCCGCGCTGGCGGACGCGGATCTCGTCGTCAGTCCCGGGCGGCGGCGTGAGGTAGGTCTGGATGATCTCGACACGGCGGCAGTTCGGGTCCTCTGCGAGGGCGTGGAGGTCGGGGTACTCGATCAGGTATTTGCGCTCGATCTCGTAGGGCTCCGGCTCGCCTAGGAAGGCGGCGATCTCGCTGATCAGGCGGAGCATTTTCGCCTCAAACTCGGTTGAGTTGTCGATGATCCGCAGATGAGGGTGGCCTGTCCAAGCCCGGATCACAGCGTCATCGAGGGCAGCGGCCTGCTCAGGGGTCTCACTGCGGGCCTTGTTGTTGGCTGTGGTGTAGCAGTCGACGGCACCCTTGGCGGCGGTGACGAGGTGGAAGACGGCATCGTATCCGTCACGCAGCTCGACCTCGGACATGCCGATCTCGTGGAGAAGGGCCAGAAAACCAGCGTCATCGAGGTAGGCACGATTGTCGAGAGCGCCGCGGTCGCAGACGATCAGGACCTTTTCCGCCTTAAGAGACCGGGCCAGATCGGTAAAGACCTTCTCCTTGGCCAGCTGCAGTCTCATCAGGCCGGCCTGGAAATCCAGACCAGACCGGCAGTCGCCAAGGCGCACACCACCTGAGATCAGCTCGGTCGCGGTCTCCGGTACAAACAGGACCGTGTAGCCATCCTTGGTAAAAGCGTTCTGGATCCAGCTCATCGCAGTCGTCTTGCCGGCACAGGGACCGCCGGTCAGGACGATTTTTGTGATTTTGGGCTCCTGCCGCTCCTCCAGAAGTTTCAAAAGCTCGTCCACAGAGACGTGGTAAAGGTTTGCCAGGTTCCGGACGATGCCGAGTGCCGGCTTGGCCCTGCCGGTCTCCCATTTGGAGACGGCTTTGTCCGTGACCTTAAGACTCGCGGCCGCCTGACGCTGGGTCAGCCCGGATTCCTTTCGCAGCTGCAGCAGACGATTGCCAAAAGAATAATCATTCATGGGAAGTCTCCTTTCTCTCACCACCTGTAGTGTAGCATGAAAGGAAGTATCTCACAAGGAGTATGACTCTCCTGGTGGTAGAATTGTCTGTTGGCGGAATGCATCTACGACAGTTGTATTTAATCATAAGCGCGAGAAGTAATCGATAAGATTGCACATTGTAAATGCTGATGGTATGCATAATTTGCATGCATATAGATGGCTTGATGTGCAAAAATTGCATGTTAATATTGACTTCGGTGTGCAAAGGTTGCATAATGGGTTCAAGAAAGGATGTGCAGGATATGACTGAGCTCAAAACCCGAAGACTTGAAAAAAAACTGACCCAAAAGGAAGCAGCAAAAAGGATCGGTATCTCTCTTCGCTCCTATATTATGTATGAGAATGACGAAATCAGAGAAGGCACACCAAAATACAGGTTTCTGCTGCAGGAGATGGAGAAAATAGATCCTTTGGATGAAACCCATGGTATTCTTTCGCTGGAGGATATAAAGCGGGTTTGTGCTGATGTATTTGCATCTTATCAGGTTGATTTTTGCTTTCTTTTTGGCTCTTATGCAAAGGGACATGCGACCGGAGAGAGTGATGTCGATCTTCTGGTTTCGACGAAAACAACAGGACTTCGTTTTTTTGAACTGACTGAACGTCTCCGGCAGGGACTTCACAAGAAGGTGGATCTTTTGGATCTGAAACAGCTTGTAAATAATGAAGAATTGCTGCGGGATGTCCTGAAGGAGGGAATCAAAATCTATGGATAATGTGAAGAATGATCTTTACTATGTACATAAAATCCAGGAGGATTTGGCTTTTATCATGAGGTACATGAAGAATGTAGACGCCGAAGAATTTCCACGTAATGAACTGCTTCAGGATTCTATGATGTTCCGTTTGATCCAGATTTCGGAAAACTCAAGAAAGCTGAGTGATAAATTTAAGCTTATCGAGCATCCGTCAATTCCTTGGACAGCAATTTATGGATTAAGAAACCGGATCGTCCATGATTATGGGAGTGTGGATCTTAGTATTGTCTTCGACACATTGAAGAACAGTATCCCTGAGCTGTATGACATCATGAATGAAGAACTGAATTAACTGCCATTTTTAGCGAGGGAGGTCTTACGATGCATACATACAGCAAAGTCCATAAGAAAAAAGGCTTATTTCTGAAGCGATTCATCGCGGTCCTTCTGGCATTTTCCGTCCTTGCCGGTTTGCATATGGATCTGTTAGATAGGTGGGTTTCTATACGGCCGGAAACAGGAGTTCTTTCGGCAGATATTTGTGCTTTCGTTTCCAAAGCCGCTGAGGACACGCTGCTTTCCGATGCCCGCTACGTGCGGGCTTTTACGACCGCGACTTACGATGCCTCCCTGGCGAAAATCAGGATTTTGGCAAACGACGAGGTTACGGGCGGTGAGGCATCAGGAGGCAGTGTGTGGATCAGTGCCGGGTCTGCCTGCAAAATGTCCGGTTTTGATGAGTATCGGCTGGAAGGGGATAAGCTTACATTCTACCGTGCGGATGAGATCGACGGGGAGTACTACTACCATATTGTATTTGCTGCAGATGAATATATTGCCTGCGAGGATGATTATTATCTTAAAATTGAGGAGGGGATGGCCCGGCTCAGGACCAATGTGGCGGAGTCGGACGGGATGCTTTTGTTCCGCCACAGTGCAGCGATGCCGGGGGATTTGTACCATCTCGTCAGTGAGGAAGTCCTGAAGGCGTTCCCATATCGCCTGCGCTTTACGGACAGCGCGGAGGGCATTGCGACGCTCTCTATTTCCGCTGCCTATGACATGGTCGTTCACGCCCGGTTTGATGTGCTGCTGGACGGCGGCATGGCTTTTCACCAGGAAAACTACGACTACATGTTCCGGCAGATCATGGAGCAGGGGGATAATGAGTTTACCCTCGAGGATTTCGTGAGCGATGCCGACCGGCTGGCGCAGTCCATGTACGAGCGGCTTTCACTGCCTGCGGAGGCGGAGGAAGAGCTCTTTGGGGACAATGGCACAGTGAGGAGCGCTCTTTTTCGCTGGATCTATGAGCTGCAGAATGGAAGCGGATTATCAGGCGGGAGCGGGGCGCCGGGCGGAGCCGGGACGTCGAGTGGTGACTGGCAGGCTGCGGGGACCGGCGCACAGGAGGGCCTTTTGGCGGTGCGTACCCTTCTTAAGTATATGAGATTTGAGGATGTGCTGGAGATTTACCGCTACGCGAAGTCCTATGAGAATGCCTCGAGCTTCTATGTGAATGCGGTGAAGTATGGTGTCATGGAAAATGAGCTTGCCTCCGCCGATGCGAAGATGTGGGGGCAGGAGGCCTATGCCTACTATTCCGATGAATACTCCATGGCGGACCTGGTTTTGTCCGAGAGCCTGCAGACCGTAGGAAGCCAGTTTACGCGCTTCGTGGCCAATGAGGGCCTCATCAAGGGACTGCTGCAGGAGACGGCGCGCCGGTCTACGGGCATCTCGGCGGCGCAGAAGGTGATCGATTCCTCCTTCCATCTGTCCGAGCATGTCGATGCGACTCTGTACACCTACTATCTCGGTACGATCCAGGATGAGGCCAAGAAGCTTCTGGCGACGCTGCCGGCCTTTGAGGAGGCGCCGGAGCGCTGCCTGGATTTTTCGGAGGATATCCTGAAGGTCAAGTACAATGCAGTTTTGTACCTGCGCTGTGCGCAGCGGGCGTACGAATACTACGGGTTTGAAGCGGATCAGGCGGAGGAGGCGGCACAGGCTCTTTCGGAGCTGGGAAGGCTGCTGACGCTGTTGGCGTCCTTTTCCGATGAGGACCTGACGCGCGAGATCGTCAATGCCCCGATCGATCCGGAGGCTCTTCCGCAGGAGGTCCTGGCGGTTTACCGGGAGCCCTTCCTGCAGGCTGACGCGATTACGGTGCTTGAGGAGAATCACTACGATGTCCTGAACCTGCGTTTTTGCGATGACCAGGTGCGCGTGATCGGGCGGAACGGGAAATACGGGCTTGTCTCGGACAGTGGGACCGTGCTGGTGCCGGTGAAGTATGATGAGGTGAATGAGTTTTACGATTCCTGCTTCTATGAGCTGACCGACTATGAGAATGGAGAGTCGGTGCAGTTTACCTCAGCCACTTACCGGCACGACGGGACGGAGAACAACCGGCTGCAGGATGTGCAGACGATGGACGGGAACTATATCACGAATGCCTATTACAATGTGGACACCTGTACGGTCGTCGGTACGGACCTCTATTTCACCGGAGATCCCACGTTCCGGGAGGTGGCGGTGGATGGCATTTTCGGGCTTCCCATGATCACCGAGGAGAAGATCGCGAAAATCCAGGAAGCGGCCGGAGCCGGATCAGCAGGATCAACAGGATCAGTAGGATCAGTAGGATCAGCAGGATCAGGTGAGGCGGCCGGAGCGGCAGAGGACAGAGGGACAGTTCAGGCTTCGAATAACAGCTCTGCGGATAGCAGTTCTGCGAATTCGGATTTTTCAAATTCAGGAGATATGGATTGGGAGACGATCTCCAACATTCTCTGGAACCCTGCGATCCGCTACACGGTTGTCGGCTCATCCGGAGGATATGGCGCTGCCCGCCGGATCACGAGCCGGGTTTACCAGCAGACGATCACGACGGACACCTATGTCATGGTGCGAAAAGCGAACGGCCTTTGGAATTATGTGGACTCCACCGGTCGGGAAGTGCTCTCGGCCGACTGTGAGGCCTGCTGGGACCGCTCAGGCTACGGTGTGGAGGCTACGGAGTGGGATCTCGTCCCGTATCCGCCGTCCCATGGCTTCCTGACGGTGAAGCAGGATGGCAAGATGGGCATCTACAGCATGGAGGGAGTTTGTCTTCTGGAGCCAGGGCTTTACGATGAGATTGTGCCGGCCAGCGACTCCCGATTCTGGGTGCGCAAAGGCAACCTCTGGGGGCTTCTGACCTTCAGCGGGTCGGAGATCGAGAGAAGTACGGACACTGCGTGGGAGGAACTGGAGCAGGCGGCACAGGGGCAGGCAGCACAGGAGAGCCAGAATGGTGAGAATGTCGATCTGGTGAGCGATCAAGGGGATGTGGCAGGATCTGGTCTGAATATCAGCGATCAGCCGGAAGACCGAGAGGGCTACGGGATCGGCTACGGCTACATCCAGGAGGACACCGGCTACTATGTGTACGATGCCCAGCAAAGAAGGAACGAGGCCTACCAGGTTTATGTCGACTATCTGACGATCTCTCCCTATGTGACCGTGGGAGAGCGGCAGAAGCAGGCGGAGCTGTTTGCTCTGTATGATTTTGACAAGGATGGGGTATCGGCTTTGATAGCAGGCCATAAGGAGGGGTCCAGCTCGCTGGATCTGCAGATCCTCGGTGCCGTGCAGGGGCAGCCGGTGACCTTAGCCACTGTGTCGCTCTACTCGGAAGCCCCAGGCATCCGGGACTATCAGTGTATCGCGATCGACGATGCCATCTATACTTTCGAGCATTTCAGCCTGGCGAGATACGAGGAGTATACCTTCCAGCTGCTGCGCGCGGAAAATGGCGAGATCCGGCATTACATCATGGATGTCGCAGCAGAGAGCGAGCGGGACTATGCGGACGGGAATTATATGTCGGTTCGCTGCACGTGTGACGGAGCAGAGATCCCGGAAGAGGAGTTTGAGGAGATTTTCGCTTCTTATCGGGAGGCGGTCCAAAATGGCCGCGGGACGGACATTTCGGTGCTGTTTCACCTCGTGGATGAGAATACCTTGAAGCTTCTGGTGCCCAGATAGGAAAGGAAGCCTCCGGGTTCCTGAATTAGAAGAGGGGAGACCGCTCGGTCAGGAAAAAGGGAAGCTGTGCGCACAGAATGAAAGGCCCTTGCGGGTTTTCCGCAAGGGCCTTAGTGAATGAAAAATCTTTAGTCTTCGAGGGGTTTATTCGTTCCTCAGTGCGTCGATCGGGTTCAGCTTAGCTGCCTTCATGGAGGGCAGGATGCCGAACAGGATACCAATCAAGCTCGAGAAGAGGACGGCGATGATCGCCGCGGGGGCGCTTAGGGCGATGGGGATCTCCGCGAAGCGGGAGATCAGCTCGGCCATGATGATGCCGGCTACGACGCCCAGAAGGCCGCCCAGGCTTGTCAGGACGGCTGCCTCGGTCAGGAACTGAGCCAGGATGCGGCTGCGGCGTGCGCCGAGGGCCTTCTTCAGGCCGATCTCACGGGTTCTCTCGGTGACGGAGACGAGCATGATGTTCATGACGCCGATACCGCCGACCAGGAGGGAGATGCCTGCGATGAGGATCAGCATCCGGTTGGTGGAGCTGGACAGATCCTGCAGGTTTTTGGCCTGCTGCAGGAGGTCGCTGCTCTTGTACTTGATATCGTTCTGGTTGCTGACGAAGCCGTTCAGGTAGTCGGCGGTCTTCTTGCCTGCTGCGGTCATGTCGTCCGTCGTGCGGGCGCGGACACCGACATTCTGAGGCTCGTCGTATGCGTAGAGGACGGGCCAGATGGCGTCCGGGACAAAGATGTTGCCGCTCGAGTTGTTGGACATGTAGGTGTAGTAGTCCTCGATCGAGTTGATCGTCGGCTGGAAGGAGGAGTCAAGCTCCACCAGACCGATGATGACGAAGGGCTCGCCCATGATCTCAATGGTTCTTCCCAGAGGGTTCTCATCCGGGAAAAGTCCCTCGGCTGCGGCGGCGTCCATGAGGGCGACCTTGCGGTACTCGGTGAAGTCGGCTTCGGAAAAGCCGCGGCCTCGTGACAGATGATATCCGTAGACGTCGAAGTAGGAATTCGTCGTGCCGTACAGGATGCAGCCGTTTAAGGTGGAGGCACCATGGAAGATCGAGTTGTAGGTGTTGCGTCTGTGGTAGAAGGTTGCCGCGTCGACTTCCTCGATGGCCAGGATTTCTTCGAGGTTCTTGGAGGTCAGGACAGGCACGCCTTCCGGATTTCCGTTGTATTCGGTCTCATATTCCCAGTCCTGCTGGTAGAGGCGGATGTTGACGGCGTTGTTGCCGGCGCCGATCAGGTTTTGCTTGATCTGCTCGTTCGTTCCGTTGATGGCGGAAACGATGGCGATGATCGCGGCGATACCGATGATGATGCCCAGCATGGTAAGGAAGGAGCGCATTTTGTGTGCCCAGATTCCCTGGAAGGAAAGTCCTATGTTTTCAAGCATTTGTCACATTCCCTCCTTTCTTCAGGCTGCGGGGGCGAGAGTCAGGTCTGTGACCGCTCCGCCCTCGGCAGCAGGGACAGCCTCGGTGAAGCCGCCGCCCATGCCATCTATGTTGCCCATGCCATCCATGTCATTCATGCCGCCATCGGCATCCTCAGCGAACTCGACGGGCATGCCGTCCTCGCCGATCATCATGCCATTTTCATCGACAGCCATGCCATCCTCGCCGATCATCATGCCATTCTCATCGACGGCCATGCCGTCTTCGCCGATGAGATTACCATTCTCGTCGTAGATCATGCCGTCTTCGCCCATGTACATGCCATCTTCGCCGATGAGATTGCCGTTCTCGTCGTAGTACATGCCGTCTTCACCCATGTACATACCGTCATCCATGTACATGCCGTCTTCTTCCCAGACATCTCCATCATACATGCCCTCTTCATCCCACATGTCGTCGCCGTACATATTGCCGGGTGAGATCGGGTTGCCCTCGGAGTCGACAGCCTGAGCGCCTTCGCGCACGGTCTTGCCATAAGGGAATACGATGTAGTCGGTGTCGGCCAGGCCTTCCTTGATCTCGATGTAGGAGCCCCAGAGGGTCTTGCCGGTGCGGACGGTCTGCTTGACGAGCTGGCTGTTCTCATCGACCTTGTAGACATAGGACTCGCCGTTTTCCGTGCGGACATAGGCCTTGTCGATGTAGAAGGAGCTGGCGTCGTAGTAGGTGCCGCTGTCGTTGAAGAAAATATCTACGTAGTCATTCTCCTGGATGCCTTCGGCGCTGTCCAGGTAGGCGGTGAACTGGTAGTAGGAGACGTTCGGGTTCTCCGAGTAGCCTCTGTTGTCAACCGGGGTGTTGGAGATCTCCGTGACCTCGGCACTGTAGGTCATGCCGGTGTACCAGGAGGACAGTGTGACAAAATCGCCGACATGGATGCGGTCGAGCAGAAGCTCGCTGATGGTGCCGGTCACATAGTAGCCGGTGGTCGAGGTAACGGTGATCAGGGCGGAGCCGTCGCTGATCTCGCTGACATCCTTCAGACTGGATACGGTACCGTTGACCGTCGAGAGGACAGTGGAATTCTCCAGCTGGTCCTTCAGCTTCGCCAGATCGATGTCTGCCTGGCGGCGGTCAAAGAGGAGACCGTTTAAGGTCTGCTGCTGTTGAAAGATCATCTCATCCAGCTCTTCTCTGGTCGGGCCCTCGGGATCTACCCAGTAGGTGTAGGTCTCATCCGGGATAAAGATCGGCTCGTAAGGCTCGGTCGGTTCCTCGGAGGACTCGGTCGGCTCCTCGGAAGGATCCGTGGGATCGACCGGAGTGGGATCGACCGGGGTAGGATCGACCGGAGTCGGGTCTACCGGAGTCGGATCGATGGGTGCGGGCGGATCGGGAACGGTGATCTCGGCCTCCGTCTTGATCTGGCCGCCATCGATGGTCATGGTATAAACCGGGATCGGAAGACCGGACGGGTTCTCCTCGCCGGTGAGCGGGTTTTTGCTCCAGTCGTATTCCGGCTTGTCGGATCCGGCAGGATAAATCTCAACCCGTGCAAAGCGCTGATTTGCGATCAGCGACGCAAAGAAGGTGCTGGAGATTTCGACCGACGGATCGATCAGGTATACCAGGGGGTCTTCTTTGGTGCCGGTCCCGGTGTGGACAGCATCGGTCTTCAGGACCGTTTTGTCCGTGATCAGCGAGAAGGGCAGGGCCTCCAGGGTGATATCCTGGGTGTCGGCATCCGCGACGGTGAAAACGAGCTCGTCCGCCAGGCGGTATCCCTTGATTTTGTCGTTAGCATCCTCGCACAGGGCGAAGCGGGCACCCTTTTTCAGGGCGACCTTGGTCTCCGGCGTCGTGCCGGTCTGGAAGGTCAGGAAATGGGTACGGATTTCCTTGCCATCGGCGCCAGTGGTGATCTCGTACAGGATCAGGGTAGCGCCGGCGATATCCGTCTCGGTTCCTTTTTCGCGGAAACGGAAGGTAACCTCGGAGTCGGTCTTTACCTCGGGCTCATCCGGGTTCGACTCGGAGGAGCTGCCGTCATCGGAAGAACTGCTTTCGTCAGAGGAACTGCTCTCGTCAGAAGAGCTGCTCTCATCGGAAGGGCTGCTTTCCTCGGAAGACGGAGTGTCCGCGGAGGAAGGATTTTCCTCGGAGGACGGAGTGTCCGCAGAGGAAGGATTTTCCTCAGAGGACGGCACATCCGCGGAGGAAGGATTTTCCTCAGAGGACGGTACATCTGCGGAGGAAGGATTTTCCTCAGAAGAAGGCACATCCGAAGAGGACGGTACATCCGAAGAGGACGGGGTATCCGAAGAAGAAGGAGTGTCCGAAGAGGACGGGGTATCGCTGGGAGTATCGTTTCCGGCAGCGGGAGTTTCCGTGCCGGGGTTTGCGGTCGAAGGATCGGTGTTTGCAGGATCCGTCAGGTCGCCGCCGGATACGGTGCCGTCTGCTGCATTCAGATCCCTGGTGTCCTCGGATGCCTGGATCAAGGACGGGGCGATCCGGGCGGCAAAGAGCTGTTCCGAGTGGTATCCGCTGTGGATGACGGTCATCATCGGTCGGGCAGAGGCCTGGCCTGAGGACTGATCATCCGCCGGGGTACTCTGACCGGAAGGATCGCTTTCTCCGGAAGGATCGCTTTCTCCGGAAGGATCGCTTTCTCCGGAAGGAACGCTTTCATCCGCGGGGCTGCTCTCGTCGGCGGGACTGCTTTCGTCGGAGGGCGAACTCTCGTCGGAGGAGCTGCTTTCATCTGAGGATGAGCTCTCGTCGGAAGGGGAACTCTCATCGGAAGGGCTACTCTCATCGGAAGGACTGCTCTCGTCGGAAGACGGGCTTTCCTCCTCCGGGGTTTCATCCTCTGGCAGAGGTCCCTCGCTGTAGCCGGGGATGATCTCCGTCACCCAGTGGCCATAGGACGGGGCCGTGTTTTTCAGCGTGGTCAGTTTATCCTGGGCCTGGGTGATCTTGTTATCCAGACTCTGGATCTCCAGCTCCTTCAGCTCGACCTGCAGCTGCAATAACGTCGTATCGTACTGCATCAGCGGGGTGCCGATGGTGACCTCATCACCCTGCGCCACGAAAATCTCGCCGATCTCCTCATTGTTCTGGAGATAGACGTTCTGAACCTTACCGGACGTGATGTTTCCGTAGCTTGAGATACTGGAGTCGTAATTGTAGGTCATGATATAGCCGACCGGGACAGCCTCGATCTTGACTGCGCTCTGGCTGCGGCTGCGGTAGTAGGTGACACCGCCGTAAATACCGCCGCCGATCAGGCACAGGACGAGAACCCAAATCAGTATTTTCTTGATTACCTTCATGGTTACTGTTACCTCCTCTGCGTGCTGCGCTCTGCATTAACCCGCACAGCCAGCTCCGGATCGGTATCCGAGAGGATGCCATCGCGGATGTAGACAACACGCTTCGCATGGGATGCGATACCTGCATCATGCGTGATCATAATGATGGTCTTTCCCTCCTGGTTCAGCTGGGAAAAGAGCTCCATGACCTGCTTGCCGGACGTGGAGTCCAGGGCACCGGTCGGCTCGTCTGCCAGCAGGATCCGAGGATTGGTGACTATCGCGCGGGCGATAGCGACACGCTGCTTCTGGCCGCCCGAAAGCTGCGTCGGGAGGAACTTCATACGATCCTCCAGACCGACCTTTTTCAGCGCGGCAGCGGCCCGTTTGTTTCTTTCGGCACGCCCTACGCCGCCGTAAAGGAGGGGCAGAGCGACATTGTCGAGAGCCGTCTGGCGGGGCAGCAGGTTGAAGCTTTGGAAGACAAAACCGATCGACTGGTTCCGGATCCGGGCAAGATCCTTGTCGCCCTTGCCGGCGACGTTCTGCTTGTCCAGGACATAGGTGCCGGAGGTCGGGACATCCAGGAAGCCGATGATGTTCATCAGCGTGGATTTGCCCGAGCCGGACGGCCCCATGATAGCCAGG
>CAMOGO010000018.1 GCA_946614075.1 uncultured Lachnospiraceae bacterium
TCGGCCTGCCCTATATCATGGACAAGGATTACGGCGGCGAAAAGCATGCAGTCACCGAGTATACGATGAGCGAGATCGTCTCCTCGATCTATGAGAAAATAGAGGAGACCGGCCTGAAGGAGGGCATTCTTTTCATCGACGAGATCAACTGCGTCTCCGAGACCCTGGCGCCGACGATGCTGCAGTTTCTGCAGTACAAAACCTTCGGCAATCATCCGATCCCGGAGGGCTGGATCATCGTGACGGCTGGCAACCCGCCCGAGTATAATAAATCCGTGCGCGAGTTTGACATCGCGACCCTCGACCGTATCAAGAAGATCGAGGTGGAGGCGGATTTTGACGTGTGGAAGGAGTATGCTTACGCTGCCAACGTCCATCCCGCCGTCATCGCCTACCTGAACGCGAAGCCCGCCGATTTCTACCAGATCGAGGCGACCGTGGACGGACGGATTTTCGCCACCCCGCGTGGCTGGGAGGATCTGGCGAACGTCGTATCGGTCTACGAGAAGCTGGGCAAAAAGTGCGATCGCGACGTTGTCGTGCAGTACCTGCAGCACCCGCGGATTGCCAAGAGCTTCGCCGTCTATCTGGAGCTCTACTACAAATACCAGACCGATTACCGCGTGGACGAGGTGCTGGCGGGATCCTTCGACGAGACCACCATGCGGACCCTCGGGAAGGCACCCTTTGATGAGCGCCTGAGCGTGGTAAGCCTGCTGCTGGCACGGCTGGGAGCCGACTTCCGCCGCTGCGTGCTGCGGGAGGACGTCCTGCAGGGCTTTGTCGAGTGCATGAAGGAGTGGATCAGCGGAACCGGGAAGCCGGCGGCAGACGAGAGTCCGGCGGCAAACGAGAATCTGGCGGCAGGCGGCCCAGAGGCAGACGGGACAATGGACATCGCCGCTCAGGCTGCTGAAGCTCAGATTCTGCCCTGGGAGAGCCTTCGTGAGGTAGCCGCCCGCCAGGAGGAGCTGCGTGCCGCCCTCGCAAAGGCAGGGCATCTGACCCGCGAGGAGGAGTACCGGATGCAGGACATCGCAGGCCTTTGCGAGACCTACGCCGCCAGCCTGCAAAAAGACCACATCCAGTCTCAGGATGAGGCCCTCGAGGCAGTCCGCACCTGGTTCGCCAAGGAGCGCGAGCAGTACGACGAGTCCGTCGATGCGGCACTTGCCAAGCTCGAGAATGCCTTTACCTTCCTGACCGCGGCCTTTGGCGTAAACGCGATGGAGAGCGTCGCCTTTGTCACCGAGCTGAATTCCAATGCCGCAAGCGTCCGCTTCCTGCAGGAAAATGAGAGCGAAACCTACTACGAGTTTAACGAGCGGCTGCTCCTAAACGACCGCCGCCAGGAACTGAAAAACCGGATCGGGCAGATGCGCCGCGCCGGGAAGCTGTAAGATACAGGAAGCATTAAGATACAGGAAGCATCAAGATACGAGAAACTGTGAAATAAGCAAAGCTGGAGTAAAAAACAGATCAGCAAGAGGAGAGGAGAAGATAACATGAAAAACCTGTTTACACTGGACAAATCCATCTACACCGGAGTGAAGGTCGTAAAGAAGACTCACCCCGTCACCGATGCCGAGCTTGAGCGCCAGATCAATGCGATCCGCGCCAAGAACGCCTATCTCGAGGAGACCGAGGGAAAGGCAGAAAACGGCGACGTCTGCAATATCGACTACGAGGGCTTTAAGGACGGCGTACCGTTCCGCGGCGGAAAGGGCACCAACACCAATCTGGAGCTCGGCTCCCACATGTTTATCCCGGGCTTCGAGGAGCAGCTCGTCGGCCACGCCAAGGGCGAGGATGTCGATGTCAAGGTCGTATTCCCGGTCCAGTACCAGGAGAGAAGCCTGGCTGGAAAGCCTGCTGTATTCAAGGTTAAGATCAACTCCGTCAGCAAGAAGGTCATCCCTGAGTTTGACGATGAATTTGCCAAGAACATGGGAGAGGGAACGGCGGAGGCCTTCCGCGAGACCATCCGCACCGAGATGCAGAAGATGATGGATCAGAAGCTGGCTGAGAATCTGAGCGGCGACCTGATCAAGCAGGTCTGCATCAACGGACGCCTGACGGCGACCCCGGAGATGGCTGACGAGGCCGGCCAGGAGATGATCGACGAGTTCAAGACCCGCCTGGCACTGAGCAGCCAGTCCTTTGAGCGCTTCCTGAAGATGCAGAACATGACCGAGGAAAAATTCGAGAACCAGGTCCGCGCCCAGGCGAAGAGCAGCGCGCATATCCGCGCCATGTTCGCGACCGTAGCGGCACAGGAGAATCTGCTGCCGGAGGACAAGGACATCGAGGAGTTCTACGAGAACGTCGCAAAGAGCGCTCACAAGACCGTCGAGTTTGTCAAGGAGGTCTTCCCGCGTGAGCTGGCCGCAGGCAATATCGCCATGCAGCGCGCCGCAAGATTTATTCACGACAACGCGGAAATCACCGAGGCTTAAGACAGCCAGACTGAAACGTTAGATCAGACCAGGTCAAAGCTTAGATCAGAGCTTAGATCAGAATCCAGGAGAAATCGATGCCAGCAGCGAACACGCCGGATCCGGCTCTATTACAGCAGGCCGAGGATGAGCATTTCATGAAGGAAGCCATCCGTCAGGCGAAAAAAGCATATAAGCTCCAGGAAACGCCGATCGGCTGCGTGATCGTGCACGAGGGAAAAATCATTGCCCGCGGGTACAATCGCCGCAAGACCGACCGGAATACCCTAGCGCACGCGGAGATGGCCGCCATCCGCAAAGCCAGCCGCGTGATGGGCGACTGGCGGCTGGAGGGGTGCACGATGTACGTCACCTTAGAGCCCTGCCAGATGTGCTCCGGCGCCCTGGTGCAGTCCCGGATCGACCGCGTGGTGATCGGCTGCATGAATCCCAAGGCAGGCTGCGCGGGTTCCCTTTTGAATCTCCTGGATTTCCCTGGCTTCAACCATCAGGTCGAGATCACACGCGGCGTCTGCGAGGAGGTGTGCTCCCGTCTCATGAAGGACTTTTTCAAGGAGCTTCGCGTGCGGGTGAAGGCCGAGAAAGAAGCCGAAAAAGAAGCCGAAAAAGAGGCCGAAAAGGAAGCCGAAAAGGCCCAAAGAAAGGCCGCCTCGGAAGAGGCGCAGGATGTCCGGAAGGTCACTTCCTAATAATACGTTTGACAAAGACGGTCAAAACCGTTATACTGGTTGCACCGTACAGCTGGGGAGATAGCGGTGCCCTGTACCTGCAATCCGCTACAGCAGGAGTGATATCCGGCCCCGGGGTATATCGTGGTGGAGCTGCCCTTTGTAAGTGGCGTTGATGTCTGGGTCTCACGCGGCAGATGCCGGTGAACCGTGTCAGGTCAGGAATGAAGCAGCACTAAGTCGGAAGTTCTGGGTGTTGTGAGGCAGCCTGGGCTGAGTTAACTGCTTAGGTAACGTCCATTGTGAGTATCACAAAGCCGGATGTACGGTCCCCAAAAAGAATCCTTATCAGAGCCAAAACATAAGCCGCCCGGCTGACTTCCTTACCACTTGTGGGAAGCTGGCCGGGCGGTATGTTTTTTCTTGCCCCACATACAGAATTGGGTTATAATGACCCTGATTCGGAGGAGTGAAATCTATGTCTTATACGGCACTGTACCGGAAGTGGCGGCCGGCCACCTTTGAGGATGTCAAAGGCCAGGACGCCATCGTACGGACCCTGAAAAACCAAATCGAATCCGGACGGATCGGACATGCTTACCTGTTCTGCGGGACCCGCGGCACAGGCAAAACCTCCGTGGCCAAGATTTTCGCACGTGCGGTAAACTGCGAGCATCCCGTGAATGGAAGCCCCTGCGGCGAGTGCGCCGCCTGCCGCGCGATCCAGGACGGTGTGTCCTTAAACGTGGTGGAGATGGATGCCGCCTCCAACAATGGCGTCGACAATATCCGTACCATCATCTCCGAGATCGGGCATTCCCCGGTCCAGGGAAAGTACAAGGTTTACATCATCGACGAGGTCCACATGCTTTCGACCGGCGCGTTCAATGCGCTGTTAAAAACCCTGGAGGAGCCGCCGTCCTACGTGATTTTTATCCTGGCGACCACCGAGGCGAATAAAATCCCGATCACGGTCCTGTCGCGGTGCCAGCGCTACGATTTCCGCCGGATCCAGACGGACACGATCTACGATCGTCTGAAGGAGATGACCGATTCGGAGGGGATCGAGGCCGAGGAAAAGGCGCTGCGCTTCATCGCCAGAAAGGGCGAGGGGTCCCTGCGTGACGCGATCAGCGTCCTGGACCAGTGCGTGGCCTTTTACTACGGGCAAAAGCTGACCTATGCGAATGTCCTCGAGGTCTGCGGCGCGGTCGATCAGGAGATCTATTCGCAGCTGTTCCGGAACTGCCTGGCGCGCGACACGGTCATGGCGCTGAAGCAGATCGAGGAGATGGCAGCCCAGGGCAGAGACCCCGGCCAGTTTGTATCGGATTTCATCTGGTACATGAGAAGCCTGCTCCTGCTGAAGGCCTCTGAGGGCGAGGAAGATGCGCTCGAGATGACGGCCGAGGACATCGCCGCCTTAAAGGAAGAGGCACAGATCGTAGAGATCCCTGTCCTGATGCGGTTTATCCGGATTTTCTCCGACCTGGCGGGAAGCATGCGAAGCAGCACCAATAAGCGCGTCCTGCTGGAAATGGCAGTGATAAGGCTTGCGATCCCCGAGATGGATCAGGATACCGAGTCCCTGACGCAGCGGGTGGAGCGGCTGGAAAGCGCGATGGAAAGCGGAAATTTTGCCCCGGCAGGCGCGCGAGACGAGGCAGCCGGCATGCAGTCTGTGATGTCCGGCTTCGATCCGGCAGCAGGAAGCGCCGGAAGCGCTGATAGCACCGCCGACAGCGCTGCAGCTGGTCAGAACGGCCAGAAGAAGGCGCAGGTCGTGGCGCTGGAGCGTGGAGCCTACGAGGATTACCAGACGATCCAGGGAAACTGGAAATATATCTTAAGAGACGCCGGAGGGATCATTCCGGCAGCACTCCGCGAGTGCAGGCTGTCCTGGGTTGAGGACGGCGTGATCCGGATCTGGTGTACGACGCACCCGACCTACATGATCGGCAGCCGCCCGTCGGTGCTGGACAGGCTGAGCGAGGTCGTCGCGGAGAAATACGGGATCAAAATGACATTTCAGGCGGGCGAGCGGTCCGCCGCGGAGGACGAGGAGACCATCTATGTCAGCCGCGATGAGGTAGCCGCCCATATCCATATGGAGATAGAGACAGAGGACTGATTTTTAATGACAGCCTCTGTACAGGTAAGCACGAAAGACTGAAAAAGGAGAAAAACATGGCAAAAAAGGGATTTAACGGCATGGGTATGCCGGGCAACATGAATAACCTGATGAAGCAGGCGCAGAGAATGCAGCGCCAGATGGAGGAGACCACCAAGGAGCTCGAGGAGAAGACCTACACGGCGAAGGCTGGCGGCGGAGCTGTCGAGGTTACGGTTTCCGGTAAAAAGGAAGTCACCTCTGTCCACATCGATCCGGATGCGGTGGATCCGGAGGACATCGAGATGCTCGAGGATATGATCATGGCAGCGGTCAACGAGGCCTTCCGTATGATGGATGAGGCCAGCCAGGCTGCTATGTCCCAATTCACCGGCGGCATGTCCGGACTTTCCGGCCTTTTCTGACAGGCAGGGTGACGAATGGATTATTACAGCAGTAAAATATCGGCCCTGATCGATGAGCTTTCCAGGCTTCCGGGCGTTGGGCGCAAGTCCGCGCAGAGGCTGGCCTTTCATCTGATCTCCCTGCCGGAGGACCAGGTGGAGCGCCTGACCAGCGCGATACTCGATGCGAAGCGGAACATCCACTATTGCAAGGAGTGCTATACCCTGACGGATGAGGAGCTTTGCCCGATCTGCCGGAATGAAAAGCGCGACCACAAAACGATCATGGTTGTGGAGAATACGAGGGACCTGGCGGCCTACGAAAAGACCGGCAGGTATGAAGGCGTGTATCATGTCCTGCACGGCGCGATCTCACCCGCGCTCGGGATCGGCCCCAACGAGATCCGCTTAAAGGAGCTCATGAAGCGCCTGCAGGGCGATGTGAACGAGGTAATCCTGGCGACCAATTCCAGTCTCGAGGGAGAGACGACCGCTATGTATATAAGCAAGCTGATCCGCCCCACGGGCATCAAGGTGACCAGGATCGCAAGCGGCGTTCCGGTCGGCGGAGATCTGGAAAACATCGATGAGGTTACTCTTCTGCGCGCGCTGGAAGGCCGCACGGAGTTATGAGCTTTTTGAAAGCATACGCGTTGCTTCACGGTAGTCTTGTTTTCGTGATGGATACACTTTGTTTTCCTGAATCAAGGCCGTTTCGTTTTGACAAGATATATCAGCTATGCTAAACTTAAAGGTGGTTTGAAGTAACCTTTTTGCAAGGCTTTTGCAGATTGGTTCGGTGGTAAGTTAATAAAGGGCTCGAGGGAGAGAAACGTGGACAAGTATGAATATAGTGTAAAAATAGATAAAATCCGGAAGATGGCGGATAAGGGAAAGTATGACGCGGTCGCCAAGATCGCGGATCAGCTGGACTGGTCCCGGGTCTCCGATACCAAGCTTCTGACGACGGTGGCAGATGCCTACGAGAGCGTCGGACGCTATTCGGATGCCAAGGATACCCTGCTGGTGGTCTATGACCAGGTACCGCCCAGCCGTCGTCTGGTATATCGTCTGACCGAGCTTTCGGCCAAGGAGGGGAATTTCCGCGAGGCAGAGGATTTTTATCAGGAGTTTGAGGAGCTTTCTCCGAACGATACCGGAAAATTCATTCTGCGGTATGAGATTTCGGCAGCAAAGGGAGAGCCGATTTCCAAGCTGATCCAGATCCTGGAGGCCTATAAGAGACGTGAGCTCGATGAGAAATGGTCGTACGAGCTGGCAAGACTCTATCATCGCGCCGGCCGCAAGGACGACTGCGTCAAGCTTTGCGATGATATCATTCTGTGGTTTGGCGTCGGCCAGTACGTGGACAAGGCCATGGAGCTGAAGCAGCTTTATGCGCCGCTCACCGAGGAGCAGAAGGAGCACCGGGAGAACAAGGCCAAGTACGAGGCGAAGCTGCAGGCTGTCGAAAAGAGATACGCACAGGGCCGTAAGCGTAAGCGCCCCACGTCAGCGACCGCATCCTTAGAGGAGCGTGTCGAAAATGAATCCGAGGCGATCCAGCAGAACCTGGCAGAGTACGTGGACAAGTCCCGTACCAGCGCCGTGGAGGAGAGCGACGAGGACGAGTATGCAAAGAGCCTTGGAAAGACCAAGGAGGTTATCCTTCCCCGCAGAGCAGGTGAGACCGGCGAGCTGACCGAGCTGCACCAGGCTCTCGAGATGTCCAAGGGTATCGTGCCGGATCTGGATCTGGATACGATCGCCGAGGCAGCGGAGGAGGAGCACCAGGCGGCTATGCGCGAGCATATGACCTGGAGCACCATGGAATCCGCGATGCGCGGCCGCGAGGCTGAGGCAGCCCGTGCAGCAGAGGCACTTCTGAGAGAGACCGGCGAGGTCGAGGAAGAGGATCTTAGCGAGGCAGCATCTCCCGCGGCACAGAGCATGGATGAGGAGGTCGAGGAGATCGTGGAGGCAGCAGTTCCTGCGGCAGAGAATACCCAGGCTGCATCCCAAAAGACGCCTTCCGCCGTGGAAAGCGCTTTGGGCGCTGTACAGGCCTCAGACGACGAGGACACCCCGATCGACCCGAATGCAACGCTGGAGGACCTTCTGAGAGAGGCCGAGGCGATGCTTGGAACAAGTAGTAGTGCATCTGAGACGAGTACCGCGGCTCAGAGCCAGACGGCGAGCGCCGCAGATGAGACAGGAAGAAGACTGCGTCCGGAGCAGAGGAGGCCGGCTATGGCGGCACCGGATAGTGTGAAGACTATGCTTGCAGAGGAAAGAGAGGCAGCTTCACCGGAGAGAAGGGCAGCGGAGGCGGCAGAGGCCGCTGAGCGCAAGGCTCGTGAAGAGGCGGCAGCTGCAAAGAGACGTCGCGAAAGAGAGCTTGCGGAAGCTGAGAAGAAGGCCCGCGAGGAAGCTACCAATAAAAAGGGAATGGAAGAAGCAGCACAGATCGCTGCTGAGCTTAGAGAGGGGCGGAAGGACGCCGCACCTGCCGTGGCACGGGATACCCGTGAGATTCCTGCCAAGGCTGCCGCACAGCAGGCCGCAAGGGCGGCCGTTGAGCCGAGCCGGAAGACCATCCGGTGCGCTCTTCTGGAGACGAACGATCCTGCCAAGGTACTTTTACGAGCAACCGAGGCTTTGAAGAAGATTCACGAGAGACTGGGGACGGAGGCCTCACAGGCAGCCAAGATCACCGGTGAGAAGTTTAACAGCAAGGGCGTACGCAGATCCTTGGAGCGTCTGGCAGGCCGCGACCTGATCGTCGAGGCGGCAGGCTCCCTGACGCCGGAGCTGATTGCCGAGCTGACCGATGAGTTGACCTCCCCGAGCAGCGTGAGCGCGATCATCCTGACCGACACATCCGAGGAGATCCGCCGGATCGCACAGGATTATCCGGGACTGAAGGCATACTGCAGCTATTTCCGCGATAATTCCCAGGCCCGCCCGGCCGCAGCCGGCACAACAGCCGCCGCAGCCGGCACAACAGCCGCCGCAGCCGCACCGGCGAAAAAGGCCGCACCGCGCGACGAGGCTCGCGACGCGAAGGGATCCAGACCGGAGACCGCAAAAGCCCGTCCGGCTCGTCCGGCCGCCGAGAGCAATGCCGAAGAGGAGAGACGTCCGGCCGCCGAGTCCGGAAAGGCTCCCGCACGCGATGAGCGCCACAGACGCCCCGGCACCAAGGGCAAAGGCCACGCGAAAAAAGGCGAGCTGACGATGCAGGATTTCGCAAAGTGCGTCGAGAACTATGCACGGAAGCTGGAGTGCGAGCTGGATGAGAAGGCCGCCCTGGCGATTTATGCCCGCGCAGAGCAGCTCATGGACGAGGGTGTCATCCTGACCGATGAAGTCGCCAAGAATATCACGGATGAGGCCGTAACCCTGGCCGAAAAGCCGTCCTTACGAGGCGTATTCTCCGGAAAGTACAATAAAGACGGATACCTGATCCTTCGCGAACAGCACTTTATGAAAGCAAAGTGAGGATGACTGAATGGCAGGCTGATGAGCTCGCTCATCAGACGCCGGCAATCCGAGCGCGCAACAAAATGAGCCATACAGCTTCGCGAACGTATGCTTTCATAATTAGATAATGGAGAGATAGTAATTGAATTACAAACTGATAGCGTTTGACCTGGACGGAACCCTTCTGGATGACCACAAATGCATCTCGGACCGCACGATGGAAGTACTCACGGCGGCCGCGGATCGCGGGGTCATCCTGGTTCCCGCCACCGGACGGATGCGAGGTGCATTACCAAAGGCAGTGGCAGAGCTGCCTTTTGTGCATTATCTGATCACGATCAACGGCGGTATTGTCTGGGATACAGACAAGGAAAAAATCATTTTCAGCAAAATTTTCAATAGAGACCAGGGGCTCGCGGTCTGGGATTTTATCCAGCAGTACGACGCCTTAAAGGACCTCTATGCCGAGGGGCATGGCTGGATGAACCCGGAGAATCCGGATCTGATCGAGCATTATGCCATTTATCCGGAGATCATCAAGCTGATCCGTTCGACCAGAGAGGTCTGCCCGGATGTCCGCGAGCATATCCTCGCAGGCGACGGCGTGGAAAAGTTCAATCTGTACTTTGCCGACCTGGACAAGCAGGCAGCCGCCAAAAAGGAGATTGCGGAGAAGTTTCCTTATGTAAAGGCGACCAATTCCGTCATCAACAATATCGAGCTGAACCATTTCGAGGCGCATAAAGGCAATGGCCTGAGCGCCCTGTGCGAATATCTGGGGATCCCGCTTGAGGAGACGATCGCCTTTGGCGATGGCGATAACGACACTCCGATGCTCGAGGCAGCAGGCCTTGGCGTCGCCATGGCCAATGGGGACGAAAGCGTAAAGGCGAAGGCGGATTATATCACATTGACAAATGAAGAAAACGGCGTGGCGGAGCTGATCGACCGCCTGATACTGAAGGGAGGCACATTGGCATGAGCATTCACTGGATTGTCATCGTTTCGGTTTTAATCCTGGCAATTTCCATTATCCTGGGATATATCACAGGCTTTTTGAAGACCATCTTCTCCATGGTGGAGATCGTACTGGCTATCGTCCTGGTCATGATGCTGTCTCCGATCACAAACAGCGTTATCCAGAAGCAGACCAATCTGCGCGCGCAGATTCAGGAGTCGACCCAGTCCGCTGTCGTTTCTCTCATCGAGGAGCAGGCAGAAAAGGGAGAGCAGTCCCTGGATCAGCTGGAAAAGGATCTGATCCGCGAGCTTTGCCCGATCCCGGCCCTTCAGGGCTGGCTGCAGGAAAGACTTGACGGCTCCCTCACGGAGACTCTGGACGTAGAGGGCCATGCAGCCCAGCTTTCCTATGAGATCAGCAAAAACCTGGCTGACGCGATCCTTTCGGCGATCAGTACGGCCATCACTCTGATTGTCGTCGTGATCCTGATCCAGATCGCACGTATCATCATCACGCTCGTAGGATCCCTGCCGGTCATCAGCACGGTGAACCAGATGGCAGGAGGTGTCCTGGGCCTGGTACGCGGCGTCGTCATTCTCTGGCTGATCGGCATCGTACTGGTAGCAGCCGGCGGCACCGACTGGGGCAAGGAAGCATTGCAGGCCGCATTCCACACACCAATCCTGTCCATCATCTACCGGAACAATCTGCTGTTTAACCTCGTGATGGGACTTCTGCATTAGAAAAAGAGAAGCCGAAAACAAAATTCTTTCCTATATATAAGAAGAATTTTCAAGACTTGAAAACCCTCTCCAATCCACATTATCTTGTGCACCACCAAAACACAGGACACAAGGTAAAGGGGAAGAGAGGGTTTTTCACATCGGCGAGTTGTGGTTAGTGGGCAAAATAATCGAAAAAAGACGGAAAAATTGTGTTGACAAACCCACAGACGAGTGATATCATTCAGTTCAGCGTTTGGGAAACATTGAGAAAACGTTAACAACCCACTTTTAAAACCTGCCTTTCGGGGCAGTAAAAAAAATTAAAAAAGTTGTTGACAAGTCAAAACGAACGTGATAAGATGTGGAAGTTCGCCGGTGAGCGAACAACAAAACATCACAAAGCACCTTGATAATTAAACAGTATAACCAACCCTGAAAATTCTTTTAAGAGAAT
>CAMOGO010000019.1 GCA_946614075.1 uncultured Lachnospiraceae bacterium
GGCTGTCGCCATTGTCATAGATCTCGCGTACCTTTCCCTCTTTGATAGGTTTCCATTCTTTTGTCATTCGTAAGCTCCTTAAGGCTTTAGTGTCAGATCTTGTTGTTGCTTCCCAGAACGTTGACAATCTTGTGCTCTACGATAGCCTGGACATACTTGCGGCCGTCGCCGATGTACTGACGAGGATCGAAGTGATCCGGATGAGCCTCGAAATGCTCGCGGATACCGGCAGTCATACCAAGACGAAGGTCGGAGTCGATGTTGATCTTGCAGACAGCGCCCTTGGCAGCCTCACGCAGCTGATCCTCCGGAACACCGATGGCATCCTTTAAAGCGCCGCCGTGAGCGTTGATGATGCGGACGTACTCCTGCGGAACGGAAGAGGAACCGTGAAGAACGATCGGGAAGCCGGGAAGTCTGCGGGCAACCTCAGCCAGGATGTCGAGGCGAAGCTTCGGATCTGTGCCGGGTTTGAACTTGTATGCACCATGGCTGGTACCGATTGCGATAGCCAGAGAGTCAACGCCGGTTCTCTTGACGAACTCCTCGACCTGGTCAGGATCGGTGTACATAGCCTTGTCGTTTGCGACATTGACATCATCCTCGACACCTGCTAAGGTACCCAGCTCAGCCTCAACGACAACACCGTGCTCGTGAGCGTACTCAGCGACCTTGCGGGACTCCTCGATATTCTCCTCGAAGGGATGACCGGAATAGTCGATCATGACGGAGGTGAAACCATTGTCAACGCAATCCTTGCAGGTTGCGAAGTCTGCGCCGTGGTCCAGGTGAAGAACCATCGGAACCTCCGGATACAGCTCGCAGGCAGCCTCTACCAGCTTGACAAGGTAGATGGAGTTTGCGTACTTTCTTGCACCGGCGGAAGCCTGCAGGATGACGGGGCTCTTCTGAGCAGCAGCGCCAGCGGTGATAGCCTGGACGATTTCCATATTGTTTACGTTAAAAGCTCCGATAGCATAACCGCCATCATAAGCCTTTTTGAACATCTCGGTACTGGTTACTAATGCCATGACTGTAATCTCCTTATTAAAATGTAATATTTTGCAGAACCTGCAATAAACCACGAAAATTATAGCACGCGTGCCTTTTTTTGGAAAGGGGGTTAATATCAAAAAGGCTCTTGCCAACAAATGTGTTTTTTGTTAGGATTGCACAGTACATAAGCGCAGTAGAAAATGTAGCAACAGCGTGGTCTAAGAAGGAGTGAGAAACATGAACGTTTCCGAGTTGTTTGGCATCAATGTGTTCAGTGATTCTGTGATGCGTGAAAGACTGCCGAAGAAAGTCTATGCCGAGGTCCGCAGAGCGATCGATGAGGGCTCCGAGATCTCCAAGGCATGCGCCGACGTCGTAGCGCACGCTATGATGGACTGGGCCGTAGAGCATGGCGCGACCCATTATTCACACTGGTTCCAGCCGTTAAACGGCATCACCGCGGAGAAGCACGACGCTTTCGTATCCTCCCCAGGGTCCGACGGGCAGATGATCTTAGAGTTTTCCGGCAAGGAGCTCATCAAGGGCGAGTCCGATGCGTCTTCTTTCCCGTCAGGCGGCCTGCGTGCAACCTTCGAGGCCCGCGGCTACACGACCTGGGATTTCACCTCGCCGGCATTTTTGAAGGAGAGCGCCAATGGGCTGACGCTGTGCATCCCTACGGCATTCTGCTCCTACAATGGAGAGTCCCTCGATGCCAAGACACCGCTCTTGCGCTCCATGGAGGCGATCAGCCATCAGGCGGTCCGCATCGCGCACCTGTTTGGACATACGGAGGTCCGCAAGGTCACCCCGTCCGTCGGACCGGAGCAGGAGTACTTTATCGTCGACCGTGAGAATTACCTGAAGCGCAAGGATCTGGTTTACACCGGGCGTACGCTTTTCGGCGCGATGCCGCCGAAGGGCCAGGAGATGGACGACCACTATTTCGGCAGCATTCCGGCCAGAGTCGGCGCCTTCATGAAGGAGGTCGACAAGGAACTCTGGAAGATGGGCGTCACGGCGAAGACCGAGCACAACGAGGCCGCCCCTGCCCAGCATGAGCTGGCGACGATCTACTGCCCGTCCAATATCGCAGTCGACCATAATCAGATCGTCATGGAGACACTCAAAAAGGTAGCGGCCGACCAGGGCCTGGTCTGTCTGCTGCATGAGAAGCCCTTCGCAGGCGTCAATGGCTCCGGCAAGCATAACAACTGGTCCCTGACGATGGACAATGGCATGAACATGCTGAATCCTGGAAAGACCCCGCACACGAACGTCGAGTTCCTGCTGGTGCTGAGCTGCATCCTGAAGGCGGTCGACCGCCATGCAGACCTGATGCGCGTAGCCGCGTCGAATGTCGGCAACGATCATCGTCTGGGAGCCAACGAGGCACCGCCGGCGATCGTCTCCGTATTCCTGGGCTCCCAGATTACCGATATCATGGAGCAGCTGATCGCAAGCGGCGAGGCAAAGAGCAGCGTTCAGGGCAAGCGTCTCGAGACCGGCTCTCACTCCCTGACTGCATTTACCAAGGACGCCACCGACCGGAACCGCACCTCACCCTTTGCCTTCACCGGCAATAAATTTGAGTTCCGTATGGTCGGCTCCTCCGATACGATCGCGACGATCAATATCGTGCTGAATACCATCGTGGCCGAGGCCTTTGAGGAGGCAGCGGACTTTCTGGAGCACACGGACAATTTCCAGATGGCGGTCTATGACCTGATCAAAAAGAACATGACCGAGCATCAGCGGATTGTCTTTAACGGAAACGGCTATTCGAAGGAATGGGAAGAGGAGGCAGCACGCCGCGGCCTGCCGAACATCGGCTGCATGGTCGATGCGGTCAGCGCCCTGACGACTCCGAAGGCGGAAAGCCTGTTCCGCAGATACGGCGTATTCGATCACGCGGAGCTCGGCTCCCGTGCGGAGATCATGTATGAGACGTACGCAAAGACGATCAATATCGAGGCGCGTACGATGATCGACATGGCCAGCAAGCAGATTATCCCGGCTGTGATTGGATACCTGACGGAGCTTGCGAACAGCATGAGCTGTGTGATGGATGTCTGCGAAGAGGCGGACGTCACCGTCCAGAAGGAGCTGATCCTGGAGTGCTCGGATCTTCTGGGAGATACCAAGATGGCCCTTGCGGCTTTGAAGGGTGCCGTGAGTAAGGCTGCCGCCGTGACCTCCGCGCAGGAGAAGGCCTATGCGTACCGGAACCTGGTGGTACCGGCGATGGAGGACCTCAGGAAGCCCGTCGATGAGCTTGAGATGCTGGTCGACAAGGAAATGTGGCCGATGCCGTCGTATGGAGATTTGATGTTCGAAGTATAGAAATAAACGTTGCACATTCGGAAGAAAAAGATGTCCTTGCGGGCAGGCTCGCAGATCCATCTTTTTCTTCCTCCCTGTGTTTTGGACGCGAAAAAAGCTGTCCGGCGATAGACAGCTTTTCTCGCAATCAAAATTATAAAGGGAGGAGAACTTATCCGTCCAAAGACGGATCAAATGAAAAAAATCATCTTTACGATTCACAATATATAGGGGAAACGTGAAGAAAGAATGTGTATGTTGTAAATCTGTTTCGAATAAAATATGAACAAAAAATGAACGAAAGGAAGTAAAAACATGGAAAAGCAGAATCCGGTAGTAACGATTGAGATGGAAGATGGTGGTGTGATCAAGGCGGAGCTTTATCCGAACGTCGCGCCGAATACGGTCAACAATTTCATCAGCCTGATCAAGAAGGGCTTCTACGATGGTGTGATTTTCCATCGCTGCATCCGTGGCTTTATGATCCAGGGTGGTGATCCGCAGGGAAATGGTACCGGCGGCCCGGGCTACTCCATCCGCGGTGAGTTCTCCATGAACGGCTTTACCAACCAGCTGAAGCATCAGCCGGGCGTCCTGTCCATGGCCCGTACCAATATGCCGAATTCGGCCGGCTCTCAGTTCTTCATCATGCATCAGGCTGCTCCGTATCTGGATGGCCAGTACGCCGCTTTTGGCAAGGTTACCGAGGGCATGGAGGTCGTCAATGCGATCGCTACGACCAAGACCACCTATGGTGATCGTCCGGTGGTTCCGCAGCGCATGGCTAAGGTCACGGTAGAGACCTTTGGCGTCGAGTATCCGGAGCCGGAGAAGATTCAGAGATAAGTATTTCAGGAGCGTAGGAGGGGAGGACATGACCCAGGCGCAAAGTGATATCGTCCGGATTTCGGTGCGGAGCCTGGTAGAGTTCCTCCTTCGCAGCGGAGATATAGACAATCGGTTCGGGACTGGCCGTTCGCCGGAGGCGATGCTGGCCGGATCCCGGATTCACCGGCGTATTCAGAAGTCCATGGGACCAGGTTATGAAGCCGAGGTTCCCCTGAAAAGAGATTTCCCCATGGGGGAGGGCGAGGACGCCTTCTCCTTAAGGCTCGAGGGACGTGCGGATGGGATTTATGCCGAGGACGGCATCGTCTGGATCGACGAGATCAAGTCCATGTACGCCGATGTGACCCGCTTTACCGAGCCTGTGCCTGTTCATCAGGCGCAGGCTCTTTGCTATGCCTGGATTGTGATGCAGGAGCGCAGGCTCGGTGAGGTCGGCATCCAGATGACGTACTGCCGCATCGAGACCGAGGAAACGAAGATATTTAAGGAAATATGGGAAAAAGACCGGCTCGAGGCGTGGTTCACCGATGTGATCAAATCCTACGAGAAGTGGGTCTTATTTTTGTTCCGGAGGAAGAAGCTCTTTGCCCAGACGGCAAGTGGGTTAGAGTTCCCGTTCCCGTACCGCCCCGGCCAGCGCGATCTGGTGGTCGCAGCCTACCGCAGTATGAAGAGGGCGAAGCACCTCTTCGTCCAGGCCCCTACCGGCATCGGAAAGACGATGTCTGTCCTGTTTCCCGCTGTCCGCGCTATGGGAGAGGGCATCGGGGAAAAGATTTTCTACCTCACCGCGAGGAACGTGACCCGCGGCGTCGCGGAGGAGAGCTTTGCTATCCTCCGGGAAAAAGGGCTGCATGTCATGAGCATCACGCTCTCCGCAAAGGAGAAGCTCTGCCCGCTTGGCACACCGGAGTGCAATCCCGACGCTTGCCCCATGGCCAAGGGCCATTTTGACCGGGTAAACGACGTCCTCTGGGACCTGCTGCAAAGAAAAGAGGCGATCGGCCGCGAGGACCTTCTGGAAGCCGCCCGCGAGGGGAATGTCTGTCCCTTTGAGCTGGGGCTCGACGCCAGCGAATGGGTCGAGGGCGTGATCTGCGATTACAATTATGTATTCGATCCGGACGCCAGCCTGAAGCGCTTTTTTGCCGACAGCATCGGCGGCCGGTATCTGTTCCTGGTGGACGAGGCCCACAACCTCGTCGACCGTGCCCGGGACATGTACAGCGCCATTCTCGTGAAGGAGGACTTCCTCAAGGTCCGCCGCGAGATCAAGGAGAAAGCGGAAAAGAGCACCGCAAAGCTCTGCCGAAACCTGGACCGCTGCAACAAGGTCCTCCTGGAGTACAAAAGGGAGACCGAAGGCCTCGGACTGCGAAGCGAGATCCACGGACTGGCGCTGGCCCTGCAGGCCCTGATGGGAGAGATGGAGGACTTTCGCGACAATCACCCTCACACAGACCTCGGCGAGGCATACCGCGACCTCTTTTTCGCCGTCCGCCACTTCCTCGGCATGTATGAAAACGCCGGCGAGGACTACCGGATCTACGGGGAATTTGATGCAGCAGGCCAGTTTCTCCTGCATCTGTACTGCGTGGATCCCTCCGAGAATCTGAAGATGCGGCTGGAAAAAAGCGTGCAGACGGTCTTTTTCTCCGCAACCATGCTGCCCATCCGCTACCATCGGGAGCTCCTCGGCGGAAGCGAGGACGACTACTCGGTCTATGTACCGTCACCCTTTGAGGAGGAGAAACGGCGGATCGCGATCTGCCGGGATGTCAGCAGCCGCTACACACGGCGAGGAGAGGACGAGTACCGCCGGATCGCCGAGGAAATCCGCATCATGGCCACCGCACACGCAGGCCACTACCTCGCCTTTTTCCCCTCCTACCGGTTCCTCGAGAACGTGGCTTCGTTCCTGCAGGAGGAGGCAGAAGGCAAATACGAGCTCTTCTGCCAGACCCCCTCGATGACCGAGCCGGAGAAAGAGGACTTCCTCGCCTCCTACCGCAAGCCGGAAAAAGGCGTGACCAGGCTCGGACTCTGCGTCCTCGGCGGCGCTTTCTCCGAGGGCATCGACCTGAAGGAAGACCAGCTCATCGGCGTCGCCATCGTCGGCCCCGGCCTTCCCTCCGTCTGCACCGAACGCGAGGTGCTGCGGCAGTACTTCGAGGAAAATGGGAAGAATGGATTTGATTACGCGTATCGTTTCCCGGGGATGAATAAGGTGCAGCAGGCCGCGGGCCGTGTGATCCGGACCCCCAAGGACCGCGGCGTCATCCTCCTCATGGATGACCGGTTCACGCAATCCGACAACCAGGACCTCTTCCCCCGCGAGTGGGAACGGTTCTTCGTGACCGGCAAGGACGGCCTCGGCCATGTCCTTCAGGAATTTTGGTCAGAAGATCATTAGCCAATCCTAAAGGCAATGCACAAGCTCCACCCCCTGGCCCACTTGAAAAGAAGGTTGCCTTTAAGGAAACATTGTGCTATAGTCTGTACAAGAATGAATACAAAATACTGCACGAAAACAAAAACAAAGCTGCCGGGGCCTGATTTCATGCGGGTTTAAGGCGCTTAAGGAGTATTTATGAATGATGTTGCTCAGTTCCGGGAGAGTTTGTCCGCTTTACTATCGCTGGCGGATGCCTCGGATGGAGCTTTGACGAGAGACGAGATCCGGGGATGTTTTCCGGAGTTCGAACTGACAGATGAGCAGTGGGAGCTGATTTACCAGTACCTGGAGTTTAACCAGATCCGGATCGAGGATCACGAGATGGACCTTTCCTACGCGGGGCGGTTTGTCTCGGAGGAGGACCGTCAGGCGAAGGAGGCCCGGGAGGTGCCGGAGTCGCAGTACCTTTCCTGGTACCGTGAGGAGATGACGGCGGCGGCTGCCCTTTCCGAGGCGGAGGAGCGGGAATTGTTCTCGCGGTGTGTGGCCGGGGACGAGGATGCGCGGAACCGGATTGTCGAAGGAAGGCTTTCCAAGGCGGCGGAGCTTGCGGGGGGATACCGTGGGCGTGGGCTTTCGGAGGCGGACCTGATCCAGGAGGCGAATCTGGCCATGGTCATGGCCCTCATGGAGTATGAGGGGGGCTATGAGGGACTGGATGAGTACCTTGCCGAGCAGATGCATGAGGCGATCCGGCTGGCGCTGGAGGAGACGTCCGGGAGCGACGAGATCGGAAGTTATCTGGCCGGTCAGGCGAATTCCCTGCTGCAGATTTCCACGGAGATGGCGCAGGATCTGGGCCGGGAGCCGAGTTTATCCGAGCTTTCCGAGCGGCTGAAGCTGCCGGAGGATACGATCCGGGAGCTGATGAAGATGTCCCTTGACGCGGCGAATGTCATCGAGGGATCGGGGGCTCCGGAATGAGCGGGGCGGTAAGCCTTCGGGCTCATGCCAAGGTGAATCTGGGTCTTGATGTGCTTCGCAGACGCGAGGATGGGTACCATGAGCTGCGGATGATCATGCAGACGGTGGGGCTTTCGGATGAGGTGAGCTTGAGCCGCCGTTCGGACGGACAGATCCACCTTTCCTGTTCCAGAGAAGATCTTCCGGCGGACGCCTCGAACCTGGCCTGGAAGGCCTGTGAGAGGATCCGCGAGGCGTGCGGGATCCAGGATGGTGTCGATATTACCCTGGAAAAAAGCATTCCGGCGGCTGCGGGACTTGCCGGCGGCAGCGCGGATGCAGCGGCTGTGCTTCATGGAATGAACGAGCTTTTTGACCTGGGACTTTCCCTGGAGGAGCTGCAGAGGATCGGCGTCAAAATCGGAGCCGACGTGCCGTACTGCCTGCTGGGTGGAACGGCCTTGGCAGAGGGGATCGGAGAGATCCTGACGCCGCTGCCTGCGGCGCCGGATTGCGCGGTGCTGATCGTAAAGCCTGCGATTGATGTCTCCACGGCCTGGGTTTATAAAAATCTGCACCTGACCGCGGACACGCAGCATCCGCCGATCGACGAGATGCTGCAGGCGATCCGTGAGGGGGACGGAAGCCGTCTTTCCGCCCTGATGGGAAATGTGCTGGAGGACGTGACCATCCCGGCTCATCCGGTCATCGGCGAGATGATCGCCGCCATGAAAGAGGGCGGCGCGATGGGAGCGCGGATGAGCGGCAGCGGCCCGAGCGTGTTCGGACTTTTTGCAGAGGAAGACAGGGCGAGAGCCTGCCTGGAGAATATGAAAAAAAGATGGCCGGACGCTTTCGGGACGGTCACAGAATTTACAAAGCAAGAACCGGGAACGGTATAAGGAGGACGAGATGAGTTATCTGGATGCAAAGGCTGATGAATATCTTCCATTGAGAGATGTAGCTTTTCAGAAGCTTCGTCAGGCGATCCTGAGAGGAGAACTGCTCCCGGGGCAGCGCCTGATGGAGATACAGCTGGCGGAGCAGCTTGGCGTGAGCCGGACGCCTGTCCGCGAGGCGATCCGTATGCTGGAGCAGGATGGTCTGGCTGTTCTGATCCCGCGCCGCGGCGCTGTGGTTTCTAAGATTTCCGGGAAAAATCTGCGCGATGTCCTGGAGGTCCGCCGCGCTCTCGAGGAGCTCGCTGTCGTGCTGGCCTGCTCAAGAATGTCCGATGAGGAGATCGAAGAGCTTAAGGCTGCAAACCGCCTGTTTGAGGAGGCGGTTGCCAGCGAGGATATTACCAGGATGGCGGAGACCGATGAGGCTTTTCATGACTTGATTTACAAGGCGAGCGACAATACCCGTCTGGTGCAGCTGGAGATGCAGATGCGCGAGCAGATGTACCGTTTCCGGATCGAGCATCTGAAGGACAAGAGCAAGCGTAAGCACCTGGCCGATGAGCACTGGATGATCATCGATGCGCTGACGAAGCGTGAGCCGGACGAGTCCCGCGATATTATCCGGCAGCACATCAACGAGCAGGAAATCGTCGTCATGAAGATGATCGAGGCCCTGTAGGAAAAAATACAAGAGGATTCATAGGTAGGTATTATGGAAAAGAAGAAAGTAGCGGTGATATTCGGAGGACAGTCGTCGGAGCATGAGGTCTCCTGCGTCTCCGGCCCGAATGTCATGGACTTGATCAATAAGGAAAAATACGAGATTATCCCGATCGGGATCACAAAGGACGGAAGATGGCTTCTTGTGGATGGCGTGGAAAGCATCCGCGACGGCAGCTGGGTTGAGAGCAAAAAGCAGGCGGTGATTTCGCCGGATGCCTCCCATCATGGCCTCCTTATCATGGAGGATGGCAAGGTTACGATCTGCCCGGTAGATGTTGTTTTCCCGGTGCTTCACGGCCTGTTCGGCGAGGACGGCACGATCCAGGGCATCCTGGAGATGGCGCATATTCCGTATGTAGGCTGCGGCGTTCTGGCGTCTGCCGCATCGATGGATAAATTCATCACCAAGGAGCTGGTATCCCGCCTGGGGATCCGTCAGGCAGACTTCGTTCCGGTACGGAAGAATGACTGGGAAAAAGATCCGGAGACGATTGTCGGCGTGATCGAGGAGAGGCTTTCCTACCCGGTCTTCGTCAAACCGTCCCGCTCGGGTTCCTCCAGAGGAGTCACAAAGGCTCACGACAGGGCTGAGCTGATCGCCGCCGTGACGGAGGCCGCCCGCTTTGACCCGAAGGTCCTCGTCGAGGAGAATATCGTCGGACGGGAGATCGAGTGTGCCGTGCTTGGCGGCGAGGAGGTCAGCGCCTCCGGCGTCGGCGAGATCCTGGCAGCCGCGGAGTTCTACGATTTCGATGCCAAGTACAATAACGCCGAGTCCCGCACGGTTCTGGATCCGGATCTGCCGGAGGAGTCCGTGGAGGGTGTTCGCGACGCCGCAGTCCGCATTTTCAAAGGGCTGGACGGCTATGGCCTCTCCCGCGTAGACTTCTTTGTCAAGGCCGACGGCGAGGTGGTCTTCAACGAGATCAATACCCTGCCTGGCTTTACCGCCATCAGCATGTATCCGATGCTTTGGGAGCGCCGCGGTATCTCCAAGGAGGACCTGGTCGAGCAGCTGATCGCCCTCGCCTACGAGCGTCCGGTGGTCTATGCCTAACATCCACAGATCATGCTTTGCGCAGGAGGAGGGAAACCTCCTCTTTTTTGCACTCCCGGTACTGGCCCGGCAGCAAAGCCGGATCGAGAGAAAGAGGTCCCATCTGCAGGCGCTTGAGAAAGACGACTTTTTTGCCGACCGCCTCAAACATGCGCTTCACCTGGTGGAAACGTCCCTCCTGCAGCGTGACGTGGACGGCGCAGGCGGCTTCCACACCGGACGGGATCTCCCCCGGATCCAGCGGCAGGGAAAGGACCGCCGGCAGAGTGAGTTTTTCATCGCCGATGTCCAGGCCCTCGGCAAAGCGGCGGACATCCTCCTGCGTGACAGGCAGATCGATACAGGCCAGGTAGACCTTGTCCACATGCTTTTTCGGCGAGAGCAGGCGATGCGTCAGGGCTCCGTCGTCCGTGATCAGCAGCAGCCCCTCGGTATCCTTGTCGAGACGCCCGACCGGAGCAAGCGCGACACGCGGCATCGGCGGCAACAGATCCAGAACCGTTTTCTCCCGGGGATCCTCCGTCGCGGACACGACCCCGGCCGGCTTATTGAGCATGAAATAGTAATGCTCCTGCGGCTTTTCCACCGCCTGGCCACGGCAGGCGATCACCTGCGCGTCCGGATCGATTTTAAGGTCTGCGGATGTCGCCGGGACGCCGTCTACCGTGACAAGTTTCTTCTTTATTAATTGACGGACTTCGCTGCGGGTGCCGAAACCGGCATCCGCCAGATATTTGTCAAGACGGATCATTTTTACAAAAAGCTCCTTTTTTACCCTGTCGGCAGATCGCCGATGCCTGTTTTTCTCATTTTATGCTATCTGGCTGTTTTCAACATTATAGTTGACATTTATAAATTTCCGATGTGTGTTTCATACATCGGATTTTTAATGGCACCAGCCTGATGCCTCTACCTGATGTAATTCAGGCTACTTTTAT
>CAMOGO010000020.1 GCA_946614075.1 uncultured Lachnospiraceae bacterium
CCCGGCGCCTTAGTACTCGTCCTCCTCGTCCTCCTCGTCGTCCACGCCGAGGCCGAAGAAAAGGAGTTCATTGTACCTGGCGTTGGCCTGCTCGGACTCCTTCTTCTTGATCCAGCGCTCCCGGTCGCTCATGATCGCCAGCATCTCATCCGCAATCTCCTCGGCGGACCGGGGCTTGGCCACGTGAAGATACGCCGTCATCCGCCGCATGGTCTTTTCCGAGCCGAGGTTTTTGGCGACCAGCTTCCCGAAGTCCTCCGGATAACCCATCCGGACGATCGTGCCGACGAGCTCCCGATATGCTTCCTTCCACGATTCCTGCGCCGCCATAGGCTTCCCCCTTTTCCTCATCTTTCTTAGGTGCGCCGCATTCCCTCTTAAGCGCAGCCGTCTTCTTCATCTTTCTTTCATTTATACCATAATCTTCGGGGAAGTTCCACTTTTCATGAGATGTCGTCCGGCAGGCGACCTGGATTTTTTTCGCTGTGCTATACTACAATCAGCAAAACTTATATGCGGTAGTTCGCAGCGTCCTATGAAACATTGCGGTGCTGCCGGCAAAAGATAAGGAGATGATCGAAATGGCAGAAAACAAGAACACCAATATCTGGCTGAATGGCGTCATGGGTGTCGTGACGGGGGACGCTCTCGGCTGCCCGGTACAGTTTGAAACCAGGGAGGAGGTCGCCCGGCATCCGGTCACCGGCATGCGCGGATATGGCACGTTCCATCTCCCGGAGGGCTCCTGGACCGATGACAGCAGCCTGACGATCGCCCTGCTGGAAAGCATCCGGCGCAAGAAGGCGATTGACCTGGATGATATCATGGGAAACTTCATGAAATGGCTCTACGACGGGGAATTCACCCCTTACGGTGAATCCTACGACATCGGCCGCGGCACCATGCATGCGATCAGCCAGTACAAGCTGCACCGCAATGCCCGGAAATGCGGGGGAGCCGAGGATTGGAACAATGGAAACGGCAGCCTGATGAGGATCCTGCCGGTCTGCCTCTACTGCAGCGAAAAGATGCGCAGCGGTGCCTTCACCGAAGTGGACGCGATTCGGACGGTGCACGCCGTCGGAAGCCTGACGCATGCTCACATCCGTTCGAATATTGCCTGCGGCCTGTATTTCTTCATGGTGCACCAGGTGCTGACCGGAAACGGCTCTCTGCCAGACCTGCTTCAGGCCGGCCTGACACGGGGGTTTTCCTTCTACAAGGCCTTCCTGGCAGACCACGAAAACCTGCACTATTACGACCGGCTGTGGGATCTTTCCGCCTTTGCTTCCACCCCGGTGGATCAGATCAGGAGCAGCGGGTATGTTCTGGATGCGCTGGAAGCGGCTGTCTGGTCTCTGATCACTACGGAAGATTTTGATAGCGCCCTCCTGAAGGCGGTGAACCTCGGCGACGATACCGACACGGTTGCCGCCATCGCCGGTGGCCTAGCCGGCCTGTACTACGGCTACGAAAAAATCCCGGCGGAGTGGCTTGCGGCCATCAAGCGCCGGGAATGGATCGAGGGACTGTGCCAGGTGGCACTGTGAGCCGGGCGGAACCGGTCCGACCCAACCGGATAAATACAGCCGAAGCCGGTTCTACCTAAACATTCTTTGTTACTTCATCACCTTCCGATAGACCTCTTCACCGGCCCCCGGAAAGCATTCCTTCACCCTGGCGATGATCCGCTCCGCGGAGACGCCAGGGTCTTCTTTGTAGGCGCTGGTCACGTGTTCATAGCCCCAAAGTTCCTCCGGCTTCTGGTAATAGGAAACCGCCATGCCGTAGCTTTGTCCCTTTTTGTTCCGCCGGCGCTCAAACTTGCGGATGATCAGGTAGGTCTGCATCTGCAGCGCCGCCATGCAGCCGTCGAAGTTCTTGTGCCCATCCTTGTGGAAACCGGCGGCCGTTTTCACGACCGCCTGCAGGCTTTTCCATTGCTTTTATCCTTTTTCTCCGCATTGTTTTTTCCTTTTTCTCCGGCAAGCCTATGCGCTGAGCTCACACGGTGAATCCATGCGGCGAACCCATTCGGCGAACTCACGCCACCTGGATGGCGGCGTATCTCTCGTCTCCGATGATCTTCTCCATCGCCTCGACCGGGTTCAGGCCAACGCACTGCATGACCTGGCGGAAGACGGCGGCGGACTGGCCGCTGGCCAGCTGGACTCCCTTGCGGGTCTTGTCCGCGTGGAAGATATCGTGGCGGCTTGCCACGTTCCAGAAGATGATGTTCGGGATCTGGTATCCGTACTCAAGGTACTTCTGAACCATCTTGTCGTAGAAGGTCCAGTTCCGGTTTCCGCAGTTGTCGATCTCCATGTCGGAGATGACGATCAGGGACTTGGGCATCTCCTCGGGGGCGACGTGGTTCATCACGGCGACCACCAGCACACGCTGGAAGGCGACCTCCAGATTGGTGTTCATCTGCCAGTCGTGCATATCGATGCTCGCGATCTTCTGCGCCAGGGTCTCGCCCTTCAGGAGGTGAGTCCGGGAGGTGCCGGAGAAGGACATGAACATGTTGTGGTACGGGCCGGAGTTCCTCTCGGCGAAGTAAACGGCCAGGCCGACGGACGTTGCCAGGGGTCTGCCGAACATGGAACCGGAGGTGTCCGCGATCACGAGGGCGTTGGTCCCCGGTTCAACGTAGTTGGGCAGCTGGCGCCACTGGGCCTCCAGGGCCGGGTCCTCGGTGATCGCCCATTCTCCCCAGAGCTTATCATTCAGGTTAATGATCTTCTCGACGATGTCGTACGGGTACAAAGTGTCGGAGTGGATCGTTTCCTCTCCGTTCACGGCCTTGTGGATAAAGGTGTTAAAGCGGTCCTCGTCATGCTTCCGGAATGCATTCCGGTATATCATCATGGCGCGGGACGGTACCGCGGAGTAGCGGATTTCAGCCCAGCGTCCCGCGGACATCAGGGTCTCCACGATGCCGATCCGGCGGCGCATCGCGCGGACCAGGCGCTTGAACTCGTACACGGAGTAACCTAGCTTCTTCGCCGTCAGGATGCCGAGCTTTCTGGTCTTTTCCGAGGAGGCATCGGCCGTCTTGATCCACTTGGCCAGCAGGGAAACCGCGTTTCCCTCCGCCAGGTTCCGGCGGTCCTCTTCAAACTGGTTCTTCATGGCGGCCCACATCTCGTCCTCCAGCGGAGTTCCGATCAGGCAGTACAGGTCGTCATAGCGGCCGTACACACCGATCAGGTCGAGATTCCGGCGCAGGGTTTCCGGATGCGCCTTGGCCATGTAAGTCAGGAGCGTGCGGAAGGTCTGGCGCTCTCCCAGGCCGCCGCGGATATCACGTGCGTAAAAAACAATCTTCGTTGCGAACAGTGGATCGACCTTCCAGGCCTCGGAGAAAAGACGGGTGATCCGCTCTTCCTTTTCCGTGCGGAGTGGCTCCTGGCCGGCCCATATTTGCTTTTTCAGCCGCACTTGCGTGCGGCGTTGTCCACGGCGACGATCTCGTCGATGGTCACGTCAAACATCACGGCCAGGACCACCAGGTTGTCGATGGTCGGCATGGATGCCCCGCGGATCCACTTGTAGATCGCCTGCGGCGTCGCGAACCCAAACATTCTCTGCATGTCCTTGACGGACAGGCCGGCTGCCATCCGCAGCCTGTCAATGTTCTTCCCGGTCGCGACCGTGTTGACGTAAGGAAAATTCATCATATTCGCACCTCCCATGCTGTTAAAATGTAATCACCTGAAATGTTTGCTCTCAGTTGCCCATAAGCGTAATAAAAAGCCACCTGCCTCCGCGGACAAGTGGCTTTTCAAAGCATTACACTTCGATCTATCTGATTACTGCTGTTTGCGCATGGGTGCGCATGGGTACAGATATCCACCTGATCCGAGCCGGTAAAGGCATGTCGAAAGAACACTCTCAGCTGCTGCGGCTGAGGGCACACTTGTCCTGATACGATCATATGGGCTATTCGATTTTTCCAAATGGAGCGTATACAACTGCAGCATTGCCTTTCCTTTCCGGACCACCTGGTCCTGTTTTTTCATATCGACTACTATAACACCAAAAAAACCGATTTGTCATTATACTTCTGGTATAAAATATCCCGCGTCGTGCGGCTCACGGCACGGAGCTGCCCGGTCTCACCGGGCTTTTCCGACCACCTGATACATGGAGTCGTTGGAAATGACCGTTTCGACGCTTACATAACGGCCCATGATCTCCGCGAGGCTTTCCGCGCTCATGAGGCCGTTCGATACCAACCTGGCGGAGCCGTGATGATGGGCGTCAATCTTTTCCCGGCTCATGCCATGGGCGATTGTGAGCGTGCCGCCCGGCTTGAGAAAGGCAGAAAGGCTGCGGATCAGCCGATCCGGGTCGGGAAAATGCGGGAATGCGTTGTACACCATGATGCAGTCAAAGCACTTCCCGAAATCGGTTGTCTCCGCGTCCCCGCACAGGATGCTGACCTCCGGCTGCGTATACTTCGATGCCGCGATTTCCGCCATTTTCGGGGATATGTCTATGGCTGTGACGGAGCCGACCCGACGCTTGAGATAGTCCGGAATCAGGACTCCGGTGCCGGTGGCGACGTCCAGGATTTCTTTTCCCTCGGAAACGCCTGCATGATCCAGGATGGTCCGGATTACTTCTTCGTTCCGGACCATCTCCGCGTCCCAGCCCGGCGCGAGGCGGTCAAAAAATTGGATAACATCACTCGTTTTGATCATGGCTTACTTGAAAAATGTCTCGGTATCAATCTGCTGATAACCGCCAAAGCTTGAAGGCGCGGCCTCAATCTGATCCGCGAGATCCATTCCGTAGAACATCTGCGTCACTTCATTCATCTTCTCTTCGATGTCGATGTCCTCAAACTGCTCGGGATAAACGACCTTCGCAATGTACCAGGTGTTGATCAAGGCGATCTCGTAGTTGGTGTAGTAAGCATTGTACGCCATCTCGAGATATACCTCTCCGTCGTTCCAGGCCTTGCAGGCGTCAAACATCGTCGGGTCTTCGGCAAACAGAGGCTTGATATTCTTCACCGCCGCGGCGTCTATGATCATAATGTCCATGCCTTCGCCGAGGGAAACAAACTTCTCCTCTTCGATCGCCTGGATGCCGGGGGCTTCGAGGTCGGTCACGATGTTCCTGATATTGGCCACGGTGAACGCGATATAGTTCTGCGCCGTCATCAGGTGGTTCGTCGTACCCCAGTTGCCGAGGCCGCAGATGTAGACGGACGGCTTGTCCTCATCCGGGATCTCCGCGGTTCTCGCCTCGATCTCCTCGCGCTCCGCCTCGATGTAAGCCACCAGGGCTTCGGCCTTCTCCTCGTTGTCAAAGATCTGTCCGAGCATTCTCATCGTGCCGTAGAAATTCTCGTCGAAAACACCGCCGGGACCGGCTTTCAGCGTGATGACCGGGACACCCAGCTGCTCCTGCAGGGCATCCTCCTTCTCGACATCCTCATACTCCGAAATAACGATATCGGGCTCGCATGCAAGGATTTTCTCGGCTTCCGCGGCCTGGGCCTGAGGACCGCCTACGCCGCATGAGGGCAGGGCGGCAAAGGTTTCGCCGTATGCGAGCACATAGGGACGGGCGACCGAGTCAAACATCTTTGGTCTCTCCTCGAGAGAGGCATTGTCGATGTCCTCTACGCCGCACAAAAGGCTGACGTCCCCGATATAGGTGAACATGCGAAGCGCC
The DNA here is from genome assembly GCA_946614075.1 of uncultured Lachnospiraceae bacterium. Next base: position 5,692 of record CAMOGO010000020.1, read on the forward strand.
CCGGCGCCGATGCAGACAACCCGCTGATAACTGCCCGGTACGATCGTGACCTCACGCCCGATCATATCCGTGATCGTGATCTCTCCGGCAGGCTCATCCATGGTTCCCGCGGAAGTCATCGCTTCCGTTTCCATTTCGTTTCCTGCTTCCGTTGTCATGGCTGCCTCTGTCATCATAGGCGCCTCTGTCGTTGCAGCTGCCTCCGGCTCCCCGGGAGCCTCCGGCTTCGCACAGCCGTAAAGTGCCAGTGAAAGCACCGCTGCCAGTGCAATCGCAAGGATTTGCTTCGTTCTCATTCTGTTTTTCCTCCCTTTTGCAAAATGAATTTTCTGTCATCTATCTCAACAATGCGGACATCGGCGTCGAAGGCTTCCCGGATGCTTTCCTCCGTTATCACCTCTTCGCCTCCCGCATGGAGAATCGATCCGTTTTTCATCATGAAAAACCGGTCCCCGATCCCGAGTGCCTGATTCAGGTCGTGCAGCGACATCAGGATCCCGATGTTTTTCTCCTTCGCGACGCGATGCGCCTCCCGCAGGATCAGCTGCTCGTTCGCAATGTCCAGGTTTCCGGTCGGTTCGTCAAAAACCAGCATCTGCGGCTCCTGCACGAGAGCCCTCGCGATGGCGATTTTCTGCCGTTCGCCTCCCGAAAGCTGCTCCACATTCCGCTCCGCGAGGCCCGAGAGGCCCATGTCCTCCAGAACTCTCTCCACGATCGCCTCATCCTCTCTTCCGGCCCTGTATCCGAAATAGGAGACCCGCCCCGTGAGGATGGTGTCATAGACGCTCAGCGCGCCGAACCGGATATCCTGCGGCACAAAGGCAATCCTCCGTGCCCGCTGGGCACGGCTCATTTTCAGCAGGTCCTCTCCGTTGAAGGAGATGCTTCCGCTTTCCGGACGCAGGATGCCGAGGATATTCCGGAAAAGGGTGGTTTTCCCGGATCCGTTCCTGCCAAGGACGATCCCGATCTCGCCGTCATTCAGCCTGAGACCGACACCATTCAGCACCATCGGTGAATGCTTCGCGTATCGAAATCGAAGCTCCGAAATTTCCAACATCAGTCACGCCCTCCTTTCCGGCTAAAGATGATCGCCAGGAAAAACGGCGCGCCGAGAAACGACGTGACCGCGCCGACGGGGATCGCCGAGCCGTTCCCGAGGCTTCTCGAAAAGGTGTCGGCCAGAAGCAGCAGGATGCTGCCCGAAAGCGCGGATGCCGGAACGGAAATCCGGTGATCCTGCCCCAGGATCCGCTTCACCACATGAGGGCAGATAATGCCGACAAACCCGATGATTCCGAGGAAAGAGACGCAGACCGCCGTGATGACCGACGCAGCCAGCATGGAAAGGAACCGCAGAAGATCGACGTGGACACCCATGCTTTTTGCCGCGATATCCCCGCTGAGGAGCGCGTTCAGCTTCCAGCTGAACAGCGAAAAGGCCAGGATGCCCACGGTCACGACCACGGCCATGATCAGGTCCGTGCGGTAGGTGGCCCTCCCAAGGTCCCCGAAGCTCCAGATCACGGCGGCCGAGAGGCCGACGTCCGTCGCGTAGAACTGCAGGATCGTCGTCGCCGCAGTCCAGACGGAGCCGATCGCAATGCCTGCCAGCACAACGACGCCTGGCTGAAAGGACCGGAGCCGGCAAAGGCCCAGGATCAGCAGGATGGAGATCGTCGAGAAGAGGAACGCCATCAGCGAGGTAGCATACGGATTGATCCCCGCCGTATAACTGTTCAGGTTGTTTCCCGTAGACAGAAAGCCCCCGGCAAACGCGATGATGGAAAGATTCGCCCCGAAAACCGCGGCGTTGGACACGCCGAGCGTGGACGGAGATGCCATCGGATTGTCCAGGCAGCTCTGCATCACGAGCCCCGCGACCGACAGACCCGCGCCGGCAATGACGGCTGCCAGGACACGCGGGATGCGGATGTTCCAGATGATGCGGACCTGGGACGCACTGCCCCTCCTCATCAGGGCATCGATGCAATCCTTGAAAGTCATATGGGAGGATCCGGTAAAAACGGCGGCAAATGCCAGCACCAGCACAACGGCCAGAAGCAGCAGAAGAACCCGGTTTCTCCTGTTTTTGGATATCTGTGTCATAACTGATTATTCGAAAAAAAAGAAGAAGGTATCGCGGACTCCTTCCGGGAGCTCTGTATACCTTCCTGGTTTACATAAATACCTGCAGTTTTATAATAAGTAAAAAGAATACGCTTCTGCGTCTTACGAAAAGCTTCTGCTTTTCCGGATCATTATATCATGGTGTTTTTCCGAACACAAGTGTTTCTCCGGAGTTGACCCTTTGTGTCAGCCCTTGATCACACTCCAGGCCTCGATCAGCCTCCCGAGCGACCATGCGGCGTTTGCCGGGCTCGTCGAGGGCAGGCAGGGTGCACAGGGGACGGTTCTCTGTGCACTTTGCGGGGTGCACAGGGGACGGTTCTCTGTGTTCTTTGGCGTTTTGCGTTTTTGCGTTGTTTCGTGCTGCACTATGCTGCCCGTACAATCAGGCGCGCATAGTTGGACTTTTTTAATTTCCCGTCCAACAATATCATCGTCTTTCCTCCGCAGCAAGAAAAATCATAAGTTTTGGACAGATTTCTGTGTTCCTCCTATGTTCTCCTTACAGCGTCATTCTCATCGTGACGATCCCGTCTTCTTCTGCCACTTCCTCAAAGCCCATGCGCTGGTACAATCCGTACCCGACCTGCATGACGGACGGCTTCGTCGTGAACGACACCTCCCTGAAGCCCAGCTCGCGGGCCTTGTCCAGCATGGCATGGATCATCAGGCGGGCGTACCCGTTCCCTCTGTGCTCCGGCCTGATAAACAAGCGCTTTGCCTCGCACTTTTCCTCATTGATTTTGCGCAGCGCGATGCAGGCCACCGGGTTCCCGTTTTCATACCCAACAAATAATCCCCCGCCTTGATAAAACCCGGCCAGGTCATTCAATTCCTTATCGAAGGACTTGAAGCAACTTTCCGCGCCTTGAATATGCGAATACTCGATGAACAGTTCTTTGACGACCCCGGTATTCCCGCACTCCTCCACTTTGAAGCTCATGTCCCGTCAACCTCCTTCCCATAACTGCACAGAGAACCGTCCCCTGTGCACCTGCTCTTATTTCTGAATATGGTATCCTCCGTCGGCGAAGACGTTCGTACCGGTGACGTAGCCGGCGAGGTCGGACAGCAGGAAAAGGACGACGCCTGAGACGTCCTCCGGCATGCCAAGCCTGCCGGCCGGGATCAGCTGCTCGGACTGCCTCCGGATCTCCTCGTTGTCAAACGACTTCTTGGTCATGCCCGTGTAGGTAAATCCCGGGGCCACCGCGTTGACGCGGATGCCAAAGGGAGCCAGGTCCAGGGCCATGGCGGATGTCAGGGCCACTACCCCGCCCTTGGAAGCCGCGTAATCGGTCATGTTGTTCCGGAAAATGGAGGCGCGGATGCAGCTGATGTTGACGATGCTCCCGCGCTTTTCGGGGATCATCACACGAGACACGTATTTGGACACGATGAACATCCCGGTCAGGTTCACGGACACGACCCGCTCCCAGGCGGAGGTTTCCGCCTCATAAAAAGGCTTGCTGACGCCCCACATCCCGGCCGCGTTCACCAGGCCGTCAATCCGGCCGTGCTCCTTTGCCACATCCCCGACGATGCGCTCGATGGCCTCTTCGTCGGTGATGTCCGCCTCAAAGTGGCGATAGGCCGGAGCCTCGATGCTGCCTTTCTGCCTGTCGATCCCGACGACGCAGGCCCCCGCATCCAGGAGCCGCTCCGCGCAGCTTTTTCCCATGCCGGAGGACGCCCCGGTCACGATATACACCTTACCCTTGAAATCCCACTGTTCCATTTTTACCTCCTCAAATAATCGCCGATAATATCGCCGTTAATATCACCGCCAAGAAACACCACTAATACTCAGCCTCAGATGAGCAGATTTTGAAAAAGATTGAAGCCATATCCGACCAGGATGATTCCCACGGTGCAGATGGCCACGAACGTTCCGAGAAGCTTCGGCTTGATGGCCCTTTTCAGCATGATGAGCGATGGCAGGCTGAGGGTCGTGATCGCCATCATAAAGCACAGGATGGACCCCAGCAGAGCGCCCTTTGCCAGGAGCGCCTCGGCCACCGGGATGATCCCAAACATATCCGCGTACATGGGGATGCCGATGATGGCGGCCAGGACCACGCCAAACGGATTCCTGCTCCCGAGCACCGTCTGGATCCAGCTCTCCGGGATCCAGTTGTGAATCAGAGCCCCGATGCCAACGCCAAGCATGATATAGGGAAAGGCCTTTTTGAAGGTCGCGAGCATCTGGTCCTTTGCATAGATCACCTTCTCCCCGAACGTCTGCTCGGGAATGGCGGCGTCCGCGCTGCCGCGCCTGTTTCGGATAAATTCCGCGACCTGGTCTTCCATGTGCAGTTTTTCAATCATCGTCCCGCCCACGACGGCGATGACGAGCCCCATCACCACATAGACCACGGCAACCCGCACGCCAAAGATGCTCATCAGGAGCATCAGGCTTGCCAGGTCCACCATCGGCGAGGAGATCAGGAACGAAAAAGTCACTCCCAGCGGCAGGCCAACCTTTGTGAATCCCATAAAAATCGGGATGGAGGAGCAGGAGCAAAAAGGCGTCACCGTTCCCAGGAGAGCCCCGATGATGTTCGCCTTGATCCCGTGAAACCTCCCCAGTATCTTCCGGCTCCGTTCCGGCGGGAAAAAGCTCTGGATAAAGGAGATGGTGAAAACCAGGCAGCACAGCAGGATCGAGATCTTGATCACGTCATAAATGAAAAACGAAAGCGCCGCCCCGATCTTTGATTCCAGATCAAGGCCGGTCAGTGACAGCAGATATCCCGTCAGGCTTTTCAGCCAACTCATGCCCAAAATCTGAGTCTGAATAAAACTCCACATGCCTTACTCCCCCTCACTTCCCTGCCCGGCTGGCTCTGTGCGGCACAGCCCCGTCGACTCCTTGCAGAGCGTGCGGATGAAAATGCAGAATGCGGTCATGGTATCCTTATTGACCGAGTAGTAATGCCACTTCCCCTCCTTCCGGTCATTGACCAGCCCCGACTCGACCAGGGTCTTCATGTGGTGGGAAAGGGTTGGCTGCGTGATCTCAAATTTCTCCAGGATCCGGCATCCGCACTTCTCCTCGTCCGCCAGCATTTTCACGATCTCAAGCCTGTTCGGATCCCCAAGCGCCTTGCAGATCAAAGCCACATCGATATTGTTCATGGTAATAGCCTCGCTTCCTATCACATAGATAATCGTCTATGTGAGCATCATAGCGCAAACATAGATGAATGTCAATGGGACAACACAGGGGACGGTTCTCTGTGCAGCAGTGCACAGAGAACCGTCCCCTACTACAATGGGTTTGGCCGATACGCTTGGCAGCCAGC
>CAMOGO010000021.1 GCA_946614075.1 uncultured Lachnospiraceae bacterium
CATCAGACTGAGTGTCCGTAAGTTTCTGCTTCGTGTTTTTCTCGATTCCCTCTTCTGCACGATCTTTCACTCCTTTGTTCCCCTCCCCTGATCTCCCGGCTTTTCAGGATGGCAGGGAATGAACTATAGTCTCTATGTGTTTGTACGTATTTCATGATAAAACAAAAAAGCCTACTCAGAAGCATAATAGCACATAATGCTGATTCTGAACAGGCTTTTTTACAAAATCGTGATTTTTTTCTTGTTAATTTAAATTGTATTCTAACTTTTCCGGGGTATTCCGCTTTTACGGCAGTATACTTCCGATCTGTCCTGTGATCGAGCTCTTCATTTCCTTTTTGATCTGTTCGATCGCAGCATCCAGCTGCTCATCTTCCTCCGTGTCACGGTCTGCCTCAACGACGATATCAGGGGCAATACCGACCTTATGGATATTGTTCCCGGACGGCGTGTAATAGTCAGCCGTGGTCATCTTGATGCCGGTTCCGTCATTCAGGTAGAAGATCGTCTGGACGATGCCCTTGCCGAAGGTCTGGACGCCCATGATCGTGCCCTTGCGGTGGTCCTTGATGGCGCCGGTCAGAACCTCGGCTGCGCTGGCGGTGTTCTCATTGACCAGGACGACCATCGGGATCTGGATCTCGTTTTCACCAGAGGACTCAAAGACCTCCTCTCCCTCGGCCTTGTAGTCGATGGTCAGGATCTTGCCCTTCGGCAGGATCTGATTTCCGATGCTTAAGAGGCTATCCAGGTCTCCGCCCGGGTTGTCGCGCATATCGAGGATCAGGCCCTTCATTCCCTGACTGTAGAGGTCGCTTAGGCCCTCTGCAAACTGGTCCGGGGAAACCTCGTCAAACTCCTCGAGCATAATGTAGCCGATCTCGTCATCAAGCATCTCCCACACGACGGTGTCGCGGATGACCTCTCTGCGCTCGACGTCCCAGGTCAGGTACTCATCAGTGGAAGGACGATAGACGGTGATATTGACGGTGGAGCCTTCCTTGCCACGGATCTTGGATACGACGGTGCTCAGGTCCACGCCATAGGCGGCTTCACCCTCTACCTCGTAAAGGATATCGCCGGACTCCATACCGACCTCCTCAGCCGGGGAACCGCGGAATACTCTGACGGTGGTGATATAGCCCTCATCATCCTGGACAACGGAAACGCCAATGCCATAGTAAATACCGGTGGTGTCCTCCTCGAACTGCTTGAAATCCTCTTCATTATAATAAGCGGCGTACGTATCGTCCAGACCACTCATCATTCCCCGGTACAGACTGTCTGCCATGTACTCCGGATCCACATCATACAGGTAGTAATAATCGATGTACTGCTGGATCAGGTCTAGCTTATTCAGGGTGGCTTCGTCATTGATGCCGTATTTCACGCCATTCTGGCTGCTGGCCGCCTTGGCGCGGGAGCCGAAAAAGCCTGTGACATAGAGGCCTCCGATGGCTGCCCCTCCGATGAGCACCACCGCCAGGATCGTCGCAATGACTCCCGTCAGGACGCCTTTTCCGAAATCATTTCTGTTTTCCATAGTATTTATTCCCTTCATCGGTAAAAACATACGCGACGCGGTAGCTCAAAGTTCCCTGCGGCGCGTATGCATTCATCCGTGCGTTATTCCATGTTCCCGGCTAAGCTTCCTTACGGACTGACATAATTCAGCGGGCTTACGACTGCCGCACTCGTGCCGATGCCATTCAATCTCAGCTCAAAGTGCAGATGCGCGCCGAAGCTGGAGCCGGTATTTCCGACTGCGCCGATCGACTGGCCTACCGTGACGTACTGGCCGGCGCTGACATACAGAGCCGAGCAGTGCATGTAGCAGCTGTAGATATCGTTTCCACTGGCGTCTGTACCATGGTAGATAACGATCCAGTAGCCGGCGGAGCTGCTGTAACGGGATACGACGACGGTGCCGGAGGAGGCGGCTACGATCGTCGCGCCGGAGGAGGTTCCTCTTCCGTCTGCGATGTCGATGCCCTTATGGCCGCCGCGGCCGCTGTAGCCTTGGGTGATATTGTGAATGGAGGGAACCGGCCAGGTCCATCCACTCGTGTTCTGGTTCGGGTTAACAACCGCTGCTGCCGTGGTTTCCGGAGGAGCAGCCGTCGTCGGTGCTTCCGTTGTCGGCGGCTCGGTCGGAGCCGGGGTGGTCGGTGCCACCGGCATGATGGGCGCCGGCGGGATCTCCGGGATCTCGATCACCGGTGCCGGCTCGATGACAATGACATTGCCATCCGCATCAACCTCCGTCACATCGACGGCCGTTGCTGCCATGGCCACTGCCGCATCGTGGGCTGCCACTGCTGCCTCATAGGCTGCCTGGTCAGCATAGTACTGATTCATCGCCTCTTCGTAGGAAGACTCCTCGGCCGCTGACGCGGCTGCCGCCGCAGATGCCGCTGCCGCTGCTGCTGCCGAAGCCTCCGCTGCGCGGGACTCTGCGAGGGATGACTCGTATGCCGCCGCTGCTGCACGGGATTCCTCTGCCAGACGGGCTTCCTCAGCTGCCTTTGACGCTGCCGCTGCCTGCTCGGCTGCCATCTGCGCCTCCGCGGCTGCCTTGATCTGGGCAACCATCGCAGCTACGTTCGCCTCTTCCTCGCTCAGAAGGCTCTCATAGTCATCCAGCTCGACCTGAGCCGCATCGATATCCACTTCCGTATCGGCGAGCTCGACCGTCTTGGCATCGATGAGAAGCCCTAAGGTCTCGGTCTGGATGGCAAGCTCCTCCTGGCGGACCGTCAGGCTGTCGTAGAGGGTCTGAAGCTCCACGGTCTTGGTCTGGATCTCGTCCTGGGTCTGTTTGTACTCTGCCAGCATGTCGCGGTCATACTGAGTGATATCTGAGATATACTCGGCTCGGCTCAGGAAATCCGACAGACTGCTTGCGGAAAACATCATATCAACGACACCGGTATCGCCGCGCTCATACATATACTGGATCCGGAGCTTCATAGCCTCATACTGCTGTGAGGACAGGGCCTCCGCCTCGGTAAGAGCCGTCTCAGCCGCCGCCATCTCGGCGATCAGAAGAGTCAGCTGATCCTGGGTCGCGTTGTAATCCGCTCCCACTGTCGCCAGCTCTGTATCAAGCTCTGCCAGATAGGTTTCAATATTCTCCTTCTGGATTTCGAGCTCTGCCAGCTTGTCACGGACCGCCTGCTGCTCGCTCTCCAGCTGCGCTACGCGGCTCTCCGCTTCCGTCAGCTCATCGGCCCAGACGCTGGTCCGGGGTGCAAACAAAAGGACACCGCTAAGCAAAACCGCTCCGGTCAAAGCCCCTAATAAAGCAAACTTACCTGCTTTTTTCATCAAATCAACCTCAATCTGTATGTTTTCCTTTGTTCTGAGTCATGTTCTGGCTCAGAATGACATCCTGTCGGGAAGCATTTTACGGCAGACTGCCGCATTTTGTTTTTTATCTTATCTCGGAATTCTTTCGAAATTGTAGCAGGAACATAGGAAAAATCAAGTCCCTGCTGTATTTTTCAATATTTTCGGATGCTGGCATCCGACATTAAGGAAAGTCTTTTGTCAGACCTTCAGATTTCTCCTCAGCGCCATCTGGCTGCCGATCAGACCGATGCCGATACCCAGCACCAGAGCGACCGGTGTCAGATACCGGAAAACCTCTCCGGCCGGCAGAAGGTTAAACAACGAGGAGAAAATGCCCAGCCGCTGTCCGAAGATCGTCACGGCATGGTCATAGACATACCACATGATAATAAGAGGAATCGCGCCTCCCAAAGCACCGAGGATCAGGCCCTCAATGAGGAACGGTGCCCGGACGAAGCCGCTTGTCGCACCGATCAGCCTGGTGATGCGGATCTCCTCTCTCCTGTTGTGGATTGCAAGAGCGATCGTGTTGCTGATCAAAAAGACGCTGACCACCAGAAGGAGGACGATCAGGGCGACCGATACGGCTGTGACGACACGGTTCACCGCGCCGAAGCCCTCGACGGTCGTCGCGGAGTAATTGACCTTGCGGACTCCCGCCACGCCCTTGACGAACTCGACATAAGCCGGCTGCTCCTCCACGGTATGCAGGAAAATCTCATAGGAGGCGGAATTCGCGAGCGGATTGTCGTTCGCAAAGCCCTCGGCCAGCTCCGGGTTCTCCCCGAAATACTCGGTCTTCATTTTCTCCCAGGCTTCCTCAGCCGAGACGAAATGGTAGGACTCGACCTCCGGACGATCAATAAGCGTCTGCCCGATCGCCTCGATCTCCTCCTGGGACAGGCCCTTTTCAAAGAAAACCGTGACGCCGATCTCCGTCTCGGCACGGTGGACGATGTTCCGGACATTGAGGATGATCGCAAAGGAGATGCTCAGCAGAAATATACAGGCGGCCATCGTGCTGATCGAAGCGAACGAGTACCACTTGTTTTTGAACAGATTCTTAAAACCCTGTCCGATACAAAACAGGATGCTATTTATCTTCATAATACAAGCCCTTCTGCATGTCACTGACGATACGGCCATGTCTCATGGCCACGACCCTTTTCTGCATCCGATCGACCAGCTCCTTGCTGTGCGTGACGACGATTACCGTGGTTCCCTTCTGGTTGATGCGCTCTAAGATTTGCATGATCTTCCACGCATTGTCCGGGTCCATATTGCCGGTCGGCTCGTCGCAGACCAACAGCTTCGGGCCATTGACGATCGCGCGCGCGATCGCGACCCGCTGCTGCTCTCCGCCGGAAAGCTCTCTGGGATTGGAGCGGTATTTCGAGGAAAGACCGACGAGGGTCAGTGCGGAGGAAATTTTCTTCTTCCGGCCGCCGATCGGCGCACCGATGACTGCCTGCGCGAGGGCAATATTGTCGTAGACATCCCGGTCCTTCAAAAGTCGGAAATCCTGGAACACGACTCCCATTTTCCGGCGGTAGGCCGGGATCTCACGGGCCTTTAAGGCACCCACATCCTGCCCGAAAACCTCGATTTTACCCTCGGTCGGGGCAATTTCACGCAGCAAAAGACGGACGAGCGTCGTCTTCCCGGAGCCACTGTCTCCGATGATGAACACAAACTCGCCGTCTTCGATCGTCAGGGAAATGTCCTTGATGGCATTTTTCCCATTCTCATATGTCTTACTGACATGATCCAGTTTAATCATGATCTTATGTTTTCTCTATGTATTGTCAGGCGTCCCTTTATACATCCTGGGACTCGATGTAATTCATGTACTTCACGACCATCAGGGCAATCTTGAACGTGATCGCGTCCTCGAAGACACGCAGATCAAGGCCTGTGACCTTCTGCAGCTTGTCCAGACGATAGACCAGCGTATTACGATGGATGTAAAGCTGTCTGGAGGTCTCCGAAACATTCAGGCTGTTCTCGAAAAACTTGTTGATGGTGACCAGCGTCTCCTCGTCGAGCTCGTCGGGGCTCTTCCCGTCGAAGATCTCGCGGATGAACATCCGGCACAGGGAAATCGGAAGCTGATAGATCAGACGGCCGATGCCCAGATTATTGTACGCGACGATGTTCTGGTCGCCGTAGAAAATCTTGCCGACATCGAGAGCCATCTTGGCTTCCTTGTAGGAACGGGAGACTTCCTTCAGCTCATGCACGATGGTGCCGTAGGAAATCCGGATATTCTGACGGACATCGCCCTGAAGCGTATCATAGATCAACTTCGCGACCTTGTCCATCTCGGTGTAGTTCTCATTGGCCTTCAGCTCCTTGACCACGATGACATTCCGCTCATCGACAGCCGTGATGAAATCCTTCGGCTTTCCGGAGAAAAGGCTCTTGACGATCTCTAACGTCGCGGTGTCATTGTCCATAGCGGTCTCGACCAACATGACGACACGGCGCTCGTTATTCTCGATATGAAGCTTCTTGGCACGATTGTAAATGTCGACCAGAAGGAGGTTGTCCAGAAGGAGGTTTTTGATAAAGTTGTCCTTGTCAAAACGCTCCTTGTAGGCCACCAGCAGGGATGAAATCTGGAAAGCCGCCATTTTGCCAAACATGTGGGCATCCTCGCCGGACCCCTGGGCGATGAGAATGTATTCAAGCTGATTCTCATCGAAAATCTTGAAAAACTGACATCCCATCAGTGACTGGCTGTCTGCTGCGGATGCGGCAAAGGCAGCTACTGATTTCTCGTACTGATTGCTGTCCGCGAATGTCGTCGTAAGCGTTTTTCCATCTACGTCGCAGACACAAAAATCCATTCGGGTAATCCCCTTCAGTCCGTCAATGGTACTTTGTAATACCTGATTTGATATCATGACACACTCTCCATTTCCCAAATATTGTAATGCTACAGCCAGTGTAGTATAAACTGCTCAAAATGGAAAGTCTTTTTTTTGCGTTTTTTTCAATAAAATCACGAATTTACAAAATAGCAACAAAAAAGAGCCACAAAAATGCGGCTCTCATTTTGTCTATATTGACTTTTTTCGGATGGCATTTTCGCCAATCTCGATTTTGCCCTCCTTCAGAAGGTGTCCGACGGCCCGTTTGAATGCATTTTTGCTGAGGCCCGTCATCTCGCGGATCATCTCGGGAGATGCCGTATCGGAAAAAGGAAGCATTCCTCCGTTTTTCACGATCTTCTCCCAGATCATGTCGGCATCGGTTCCCATCTGTTTGTAGGACTTTTTGCGACCGGAGAGATCCAGCTTTCCATCCTTGCGCACGCGAAGTACGCGGGCATTCACGGTATCGCCTACCTGTGCGTCCTCGTACCACTCCTGCTTCGGGATCAGGCCAAAATACTTTCCGTCCACGGCGACAAAGGCGCCCAGCTCCGGGTGAAGCTCATAGATGATTCCCTGCACCTTGTCCTCCTTATGATAAGGGGACTCCGCACTGAGGAAGCGCTGGATGCGCATGGTGGCGCACAGACGGCTGCTTTTGTCGAGGTAGAGTCCGACGACGACCTTCTCCTGCGGCTTCACCTTATGGATCTGCTCTTTGAAGGGCAGAAACAGATCCTTCTCCAGTCCCCAGTCGAGGAAGGCGCCGATCGCGGTCACCTCACGGACGGTCAGGACAGCTAGTCCGTCAAGCTCGATCGCCGGCATGGCGGTCGTGGCGATCAGGCGGTCCGAGGAATCCCGATAAAGGAAGACCTCCACCGTATCTCCGGTCTTGGCCCCTTCCGGCACCTGGCGTTTCGGCAGAAGGACGGTCTCCTCGCTGTCCGGGCGGACGCCCAGATAAACACCGTGGTCGCTTTCGCGAAGGATACTGAGAGTCTGGCGCTTGCCAAGCTTAAGCTCCTCGAGCGTTTCCGTACGCTTGACATACTCCGGGGCACGGGTCTTCACATGCGCATGCTCCTGAAATCTGCCCTGGAGTCTGCTGCGATCGCTGCCCTGGCCTCTTCCCCGCTCTTTGGAATTACTTCTGTCCATTTTTCCCGCCTACTTTCTCCCAGATTTTCTCCTCGATATAAGGGGTTACAAAGGCGGAGATGTCTCCATTCCAGAAGGCAACCTCCTTGACGATGCTCGAGCTGAGATATGCATACCTCAGGTTCGTCGTCAGGAAGATGGTCTCCACCTCTGGCGCGATCTTGGAATTCGTCTGTGCCATCTGAAGCTCGTACTCAAAATCCGTGACGGCTCTCAGGCCTCGGATCAGCACCTTGGCATTCATTTCACGGGCAAAGTCCACCAGCAGGCCATTGAAGGCTACGACTTCGACATTCTCCAGATGTGCCGTTTCATGCTTCAGCATCTCCACCCGCTCCTCGACGGAGAACATCGGTGTCTTGGCATTGTTGCAAAGGACTCCGACGATCAGATGGCTCGAAAACCTTGCGGACCGCTCTATGATGTCCAGATGTCCGCGCGTCACCGGGTCAAAGCTCCCAGGATAGATGGCTCTTCTCATTTATTTTTCCTCACTTTATCGGTTGCTCCGTCTCCAGATGTGAAGCTTTTCCGCTTCCTTGATCAGCTCATCGCGGAAATCCGGATGGGCAATGCTGATCAGTGCTTCGGCACGCTGCCAGGTGGAAAGTCCCTTCAGGCAGACGCAGCCATACTCGGTCACGACGTAGTGCGTATTGGCACGGGTGTCGGTGACGATCGAGCCAGGGTTCAGGGTCGGAAGGATACGGGATTTCACCTGTCCGTCCTTGGTCGTGAAGGTCGAGGAACAGCAGATGAAGCTCTTGCCGCCCTTGGACAGGTAAGCGCCCATGACAAAGTCAAGCTGGCCGCCTGCACCACTGATGTGGCGGGTGCCTGCCGACTCCGCGTTGATCTGTCCGAAGAGGTCCAGGTCAACCGCATTGTTGATGGAGATGAAATTGTCCAGCTGAGCGATGGTACGGACGTCGTTGACATAGTCGACCGGTGCGAGCATGCACTCCGGGTTGTCATCGAGGAAGTCGTAGAGCTTCTTGGTGCCGGCGCCGAAGGCAAAGACCTGGCGGCCCTTGTTCAGGTTCTTCTTCGCACCGGTGATCTTCCCGGCCATGGACATATCGACGAAGGCGTCGACGTACATCTCGGTGTGGACACCCAGATCCTTCAGATCGGATTCGGCGATCATCTTGCCGATCGTATTCGGCATGCCGCCGATACCCAGCTGCAGGCATGCACCGTCCGGGATCTGCGGAACAATCCACTCTGCTACCTTGCGGTCTACCTCGGTCGGAGCCGGGCAGCCCATCTCATCCATCGGAGTTGCGGGCGCCTCAACGATGCCGTAAACCTCGGAGACATGGACCTGATGATCGTATCCGCCATGGACTCTGGGGGTCATCGGGTTTACTTCCACCACGATTTTCTTGGTACGGTCGCAGACGGCGCGGGAATGAGAGCCGCCGGGGCCGAAGCTGAAATATCCGAATTTGTCCATCGGAGCGACCTGCATAAAAGCTACGTCCGACGGTACGAGATGCTCGCGGATGTAGCGCGGCAGCTCGGAATAGCGGATCGGTGCGTAGAAAGCAAAGCCCTGGCTGATGTATTTACGCTCGATACCGGACATATGGAAGGAATTCCAGGTGTAGTGTGCGCCCGGATCCTCGCCCTTGAAAATCTCCAGCGGATGGCAGACGATGCCGCCGCGAAGATTGACATCAAAAAGCTCCTCGGTGCGCTTGGCAAGCGCTTTATCGATGACGACGGGCGTAGAACAGCCCCATCCGTAATCCACCCAGTCACCTGATTTTACCAGCGCAGCGGCCTGATCGGCGCTCATCAGTTTGCTGGCATATTCTTCCTGAAAAGTCATTTTGTACCCTCCTACCTGCAAAGAGGCATGAGAAAACTCCCATGCCTCCCTGTGAGATGAAAGCGTTCGGATGCAAACATCTGTCAGATGAGCAAACTCATAAAAACAGTCTTCCCGTCATCCTCACTCCGCTTTCGTTATCTTTAAGCTTCCTTCTTTGCCTTCTCCGCGCGGATCATCTCGGTCAGCATCGGAACGATCTTCTTGACATCACCGACGATGCCGTAGTCTGCTACGTCAAAGATCGGAGCGGTCTCGTCCTTGTTGATGGCGATGATGATGTCGGAATCCTCCATACCTGCCAGATGCTGGATCGCACCGGAGATACCGCAGGCGATGTACAGGTGAGGACGAACGGTCTTACCGGTCTGTCCGACCTGACGATCCTTCTCAGCCCAGCCGGCATCGACGCCGGCACGGGATGCGGAAACCATACCGCCGAGCTCATCCGCGAGCTCCTGAAGCATAGCGAAGTTCTCCTTGGTACCGATACCACGGCCGCCGGAAACCAGGATCTTAGCATCCATGATATCCTCGGAGGCAGCGACGGTCTTGACAACGTCAAGGATCTCAACGTACTTGTTGTTTTTCTCGAATCCAGGATTGAACTCGATCACCTCAGCCTTGGCGCCCGGGATCTTCTCGATCTTCTGCATAACGCCAGGACGTACGGTCGACATCTGCGGACGATGATCCGGGCAGGCGATCGTAGCGATGGTGTTGCCGCCGAATGCCGGACGGGTCATCAGGAGCTGATTCGGGATACCCTTGAACTCAGCGATCTCAAGGCCGGTGCAGTCTGCGGTCAGACCGGTGTGTACACGGGAGGATACGCTCGGAGCGAGGTCACGGCCGATTGCGGTAGCGCCGACCAAGACGATCTCCGGGTTGAACTCCTTGATGATGCTGACTACACCATGGGTGTAGGGCTCGGTCATATAGGTCTCCAGAGCCGGATCGTCGATGACGATGACCTTGTCAGCGCCATAGGCAGCCAGATCGTCTGCCAGATCCTTTACCTGATAGCCGAGCAGCATAGCGGTAACCTCGGTGCCGAGGTCCTTTGCCAGTTCTTTTCCTTTGCCAAGCAGCTCAAACGCAATGCTGCTGATCTTGTTATCTACCTGCTGAGCAAAGATATAAACACCTTTACATTCACTCATATTTATCACCACATTAGCCTTTCATCAGATAATAAATTTCTCTTTCAACTTCGCTGCGATGTACTCCGCTGCTTCCTTGGAATCGAGGCCGACCTCCTTGACGCCTTTGCCCTTTCTTACCTTATCGGAAGCCTTTGCGATCTTGGTCGGAGAACCTGCAAGACCAATGTTCTCATCGTCAACGTCGATGTCGTCACGTCCCCAGACAGTGATCTCCTTCTTGAAAGCGTCGAAAATGCCGCCCGGAGTCATGTAGCGGGGCTCAGCGAGCTCGCTAAGTGCGGTGATGAGGCAAGGCAGTTTCGCCTTGACGACATGATAACGATCCTCATACTGTCTCTCAACGATGATGCTGTCACCGTCAAGCTTGATTTTCTGAGCATAGCTGATAACCGGGATTCCCAGGTGCTCAGCGATCTGCGGACCAACCTGTGCGGTATCGCCATCGATTGCCTG
>CAMOGO010000022.1 GCA_946614075.1 uncultured Lachnospiraceae bacterium
GGATGCGGCCAGGCCGGGGCCGCCGAGGAAGGAGCTCGCGCTGGTGTAGGTCGCAACGAGCGTCATGGCGAGTACGAGGCCGCCCATGGTACGGCTGCCGATGAAGTACTCGGTCAGGAAATTGCCGGACTTTTTGCCGCTCTTGCTGGCGATCATGCCGACTACAAAGTTCAGAACGAGATATCCGATCAGGATTAAAAGAATGGTCGTCGTCTTACTCATGGTCCGCTTCCTCCTCTCCCAGGTCAAAATTGACAAATACCTTTTTCAGCAGGTAAATGACGCCGATTACGGCAACGACAAATACGCCGGGGGTGCTCAAGAGCCACCAGAGCGGAAGCCCGAAAAGCTCGAGACCGCTTCCGGTCAGGCCATAGCCAAAGCCAACATGCCAGATCACGCAGATAGCGAAAAGGATCAGCGTTGCCCGCGCCTCTTTCCGGATCTGCTCGCTTTTTTGTGCCTCAGTCATCGGCACGTAATTCTTACGATTCTCCAATTCTTTTCCTCCTTAGATGCAGGTCCTTAAAATAGATCCCGCTCCGTTTTTGTCCATCGCTTTGAAAGCGTATGCGTCATATCATATGATATCGTCCCTACGGATTGCTTCGCTGCTTCGCACTGCTGTGCGTACACTCTCACTAAGCTCGCACTTCGCTTACGCTTGTGCTTGCTAAGTGTTCGTAGCATCTCGATATCATAAAATGAGCCATGGAACTTCGTATGGAAGATTCCATGGCTCACTGATCAAACGGGCGCACTCACCCGGTCACACGTTTCGCTCACTCTTTGCCTTTGTCCTGCCTGTCGTAACAGCCCATCCGGGTCCATTCGCTCTTTCGCCGCCGGCATATAAGAATACTGATAGCCAGACTGCCTGTGTTAAGGTCAGCCCTTTTTAAAACGTGGTACAGTTTCCGCCTGGAATACCATCCACCGCGGAGACTATAACATATCGGACGTGGCATGTAAAGTACCTATTTGTGTACATTGTTATTTTTTTGCCAAGGTCGAGTCATGAGCGACTCGCCAAAAGATCCGTCCCCATGCCTCAGCCTTGACTCAGGACTTTTCCTTGACGTAGGAAATCGGAAATGATACGATACCTAAGGTTTTTCAGTAAATGAGACAAAATGGCTTGCGAAGCGTTTCTTCCGGGATTTTCACCGGTAGTAATGACAGCAGCGTATAAAAAATAGCAGCAGCGTAAATAGAAACAACAGCGGCGGAAGAAATGGGGAAAATGATATGAGAATGATGCTTGTTGGTGCCGGCGCGGTCGGCGAAAGTATCCTGAAAATATTGCTGAAGAGGGATCCGAAGGCGGAATGGCTATCCTTTGTCCTGGTCTGCGATTACGATGAAGCGCGGGCAAATGAGGTTGTTGCCCACCTTGAGGCAGAGGGCGAGGCGCTTCGTGCCCAGGGAATCCCGGCTCTCACCAAGGGACGCTATGAGGCTGCCTTCGTCGATGCCCGTCATACCGAGGACATGGCGCGGCTGGCAAAGAGCCACGAGATCGATTTCGTCATGGATGCGGCGGCTCCGTTCGTGAGCAACCAGATTTTCAATGCGGCCTACGAGGCAGGTGCAAACTATGCCAGCATGGGCACCTGGTCTGTCCCGAAGGATGATCCGGCGTATGGCCTCGGGATCGAGAACAGCTACTCCGAGCCGGAGACGAAGTACAATTTTGACCGTCATGAGCTCTGGCGGGACAAGGGACAGATGGCGGTCATCTGCCTTGGCATCGACCCGGGCGTCGTGAATGTCTTTGCGAAGTATGCGGCGACGCACCTTTTTGACACCATGACAGAGGCCCACGTCAAGGACGGAGGCAATCTCTCCTTCCCGAACGCGGACCCGGATGATATCATTTTCGGTTTTAATGTCTGGACCGTCATCGATGAGGTCATGAACCCGAATGTCGAGTACGATGCGGACCGCGGCGGTCTGCTGATCGATCACGCCTTCGCCGGCGAGGAGACCTTCGTCATGCCAGACGGTGTCGGCGAGAATACCTTGGTCAAGGTGGAGCACGAGGAGGTCGTCACCTTTGCCCGCTATCTCAGCCAGTATGGTCTGAAGAAGGCGACTTTCAAGATCGCCCTGGACCCGAACCTGATCACGGCTTTGAAGGTCATCGACAAGCTGGGTCTGCGCAGCATCCATCCGATCGATGTCGGCGGCGTGAAAGTCGTCCCGCGTGATGTCGTGGCGGCCTGCGCTCCGCAGCCGAAGGACATCGGCGATGAGATGGTCGGCGAGATGTGTGTCGGTGTGCACTGTATCGGTGAGAAGGACGGCAAGCATCGCGAAATCTTCATGTACCAGACCTTTGACAACCAGGAGTCGCTCCGTGACTGGGGGCTGCAGGCTGTCGTAGTGCAGACCGGTTTCGGCGCCGCGCTGGCGCTGGAGCTGATCGGCAAGGGAATCTGGAAGGATGCCGGTGTTTTCTCTCCGGAGTATTTCGATCCTGAGCCGTATCTCGCCCTCATGGACGAGACCGGCTTCGCCTACCACATTGAGGAACGGTAAATCGATCGATTTAAGAGGCAGGATGGCTGACCAATTCCGGTCAGCATCCTGCCTCGTTTTATTTCCTACTAATATATCCTGGTCTTACTGCGTCAGCACGTAGCTGCCGTCTTCGGTTTCGGTGAGGATGAAGTCGTAGATCATCGCTGCATTGGCGGTTACCCGGAAACGCTCCGGAATCTCGATCACGGTGCCATCCATGGTTTCAAAGCTGAATTCGACCTCGTAGAGAGCGGTAGGATCCATCTCAGAAGGATCATCTGTCCTCAGCCCGAATTCTGACGGGGAGATTGTCACCCAGAAGGTGTCCCCAGGCATGTGGGGGCTTTGGTCTGCATTGATCTGCCCGCCACTGCTGACATTCTCTCCATTGATATAGAAATCCATCAGGATGCTGTAAATCTCCAGATCGGTCTGATTCAGAATGCGGACACTGGTTGTTTCCTCTGCGTGTGTCCCCCCGGCTTCGATCGTGTACAGAGAGAGGCCGGTTTTCTTGATCAGCTCATCCAGTGCGTGGATGTCCGTCCCGCAGGTTTTGATGTCTTTTCCGAAAAAGGCCGTTGCATCTGCTGCTGTGATGGTCTTTTCCAGTTCCTTACTGTCAACATGATACAGGAAGGTGACGTGGTCGAGGTTCTGGATCAGGCCCACGATCACGTAGCCGAAGGCCTCCATGTCCTGCTCCCTCTGGGGAAGAGAGTCCTCCGTGATCGCATCGGACAGCAGGATCTTCCAGCCATAGGGTTCTTTGTCGGTTTCCAGCTCGTTGGTGAAGGGGCCGAGGAAGGAAGCGAGGCTTAAAGCCTGCGCCAGGTCGTTGTTTGCGGGCATGTCGCCGATGTAGCTGTGTCTCGCAGCGAAGAGATCCGATGCCGGCGCAGAAACGGTGGCGCCATGCGACCAGACGATCCGGTCGCCGACGCGGACCTCGCGGATCTCCTCATCCGCCGTGTAAGTTCCATAGCACGTATTGTAAGGGAAGAAAGGGGTTGCCAGAGCAGTGCGCGCTGTCACCGTCACAATGCCGTCTTCTTCCGTAAAGTTGAGCTTGTGGATGGTGTTTGCCATGTTCCGGGAAGTAGCGGCTAGCGACAGGTTTTCTCCCTGCACCTCGATGCCCACCGCAGTCCAGTCCGTATCCTGTCCGTCTCCGATCAGACAGAACCGGATGAAAAGCACTGCCAGGATCAGGACGAGCGCTCCGGCGATGCTTCCGAGGACGATCCTCAGGTTGCGGCGCTTATTCTTCTTCAGAAAATCAATCTCCTTGCGCTCCGGCTCTTTGAACTCTGCGGCAAGCGACTCCGCGGAGCCTTTTTCTTTCATGCTCTGAAGAACCTCGCGGCAGGCCTCACAGCCCTCCAGGTGCTCTTCCACCACCTGATTTGTCACATCACTTGTCAATCCGTCGATATAAGAAGGAAACAGATCCCTTGCGACTTCACATGGTATTTTATTCATCTCTCCACATCCTTTCTCAGTTTCTCCTTGGCACGGTAAAAGGTGACTCGGGCCCAGTTTTCCGTTTTTCCGAATACCTCCCCGATCTCCGCGAAGGACAGTCCGCCAAATACACGCAGATATGCGACCTCACGTGAGGGCTCGGGCAAACCATGCAGCATGCGTAACAGCTCCAGCCTTCCCACATTGGACATCGCCTCGGATTCGGTCGAGCCGCCGGCCGGCATGGTTTCTTCGACTTCTTCCGTGATGGGATGCTTTCTGCGGTAGGTAAGGAGGACATTTTTCGCGATGGCACACAGCCAGGTAGATACTTTGCAGCTTTCGTCAAAACGGTCGCTGGTCCGGATCGCCTGATAAAACGTCTCCTGCGTCAGCTCCTCGGCCAGGTCGCCATCGTGTGTATGCGACAGCAGGAAACGGTAGACCGTCTGCGCGTACTGCTGATATATCTCATCCATGGACTGCATGTTCTCACCTCCTTTTTCTTCCGTTCTGTTTAGTTCATGCAAAAAGATGACGGTTCGTTACACCAGTTCAAAAAAATTTTTTTAGGATAACCAAAGGGACGGGTGACAATGGGGACGGTTCTCGGTGTCACCACCGGTGACACCGAGAACCGTCCCCATTGTCACCCGTCCCCATTGTCACCTATGGATCAATCGGTTGACTTGATACAGCACGAAGGCCCAGATATGGATGTAGATGAGATACTTCAGGAAGACCCAGTAAAGCTGGGCGTTCGAGAAGGGTGTGAAGGGACCGCCTGTCCACTGAATGACAAAGCGGTAGACAAATACATGATGTACGAGGAACAAAGCGTAGGTGAACTTCGCGTAGAAAGCGATGCCCGCCTCGAGGTGGCCATGAAGCCGAACCGGCGTCTTTTTAAGTGACGCGGCTTGCGACCCTGAAGCAATCTGCTTTTCTTCCGTACCTAGCTTCTCTGCCAATGGCCGTTTTTCGCTTTCCGGCTTCCAGATCAGGTCTCCGATGTAGATCAGTCCAAGGAAAAGAGGGACACCCATGGCCCAGGTCTGTAGGATGTGAGGGACAGGCAGAGGGACAAGCCAGACAACTACGGCAAGCAGCAGCCCGGCGCCGAACAGCCACCGGAAGCTCTTCCGGTCAAGCGGGGTGCGATAAAGATACCGGGCGAAGTACATGCCAAAGAGGAATTCCGGAATCCGCAGCACAAAGAAATGCATCGGAGAGAGCGGCAGGGCATAGATATTCCACACGATTGCCGTTACGACCCCGCAGCCTGCGATCGTCGCAAGCGGTGCTTTCTTTACCAGCGCACGCAGGATCGGAAACACCAGGTAGAGTAAGATCAGGCAGCCGAGGAACCACTCGCCGAGCAGGTAAAAGTCCGGCATCACCTCATAGAGCATGCCATCCATGCCGAGGATGGTCAAGATAATCGTCCAGGCGGGCGCGTCCGGCACCTGATAATGAAGGATCACATAGTGATAGAAGCTGACGGCCAGGTAGGCCAGCCAGAAAAGCGGGTAAATCCCGAGGAAACGCTTCCGGTAATAAGACTTCAGGTCCAGACGCTCTTCGTCGCCGTGGACATGCATCAGGGAGGCGCCGGAAAGGATGAAAAAGAGGCTCACTCCCAGGTCGCCCAGGGTTCCGTTCGCATAGGACAGAGCCAGAATGGGTCGTGCGAGATCCGCGGTAAAGGGGTTCGTCGTCAGCTCCACATTGAAATGGAACAGGATGATGGACAGGAAAGCGATAATTCGGACCAGATCGAAGGCATAGAGATGCTCCGGGCGAGCGTACGGTTCCCCTGCAGGGCCACGGTGCAGTGCACCAGAGATTCTTCTTTCTTCAGCATCGAAGCCTGTCGAGGAAAGTTTGTTATCGATTTTTTCGTATATTGTCATTCTTCCTGACATCTCTCTCTCCTGTCCGATTGCTGCACTTTTGCTCACTGCGCTTGAAAGTCAATGCGATAATACTTTTCGAACACATGATATTGACATTGCTTATCCTGTCTTACGGAGCTTTTCGGAAAAAATCAATGTCATCAGCTATAATATCTAAAGCGCATTGACTTTTCTTTCTTCGTAATCCTAGGCTCTTCCGAAATATCAATGTTAAGTTTCTGTTTTGAGGGATTACATTGACTGTATTTTCACTTTCGATTTTAAACTCTTTCGAAATATCAATGTGATCGTCTCTTTTATGGTTGGACACCTTGATATTTTTGTTCCGGGACCAATTTGTCAACATGGATTAGTCAATGCGTTTTTGCTCAGAGGCTTCTTCCCATTGACTTTTTTGTCTATCGAGCTTTTGTATATTTTGAAAGTTCAATGCGAAACTGCTTTATAAGGTTTTCACATTGACAAATCGCCCTCATCACAATCATGAAGCTGTCAATGCCCATCAAACAGTTATCGCGTAGAATTATTCTGGGGCAGCTTTGAAAGCCCAATCCGCTGTTTTCATTATCTCGCGCCCATCTGCTCCACAAAACCCATCAGTGTCTCGCGTTCATTCAGGGCCGGATCCTCCAGCACCCGCTCCAGAAGGCGGCTAAGGATCTCTCCCATCTCCTTCCCCGGCGCTATGCCGGCGTCGATCAGGTCCTTCCCCTTCACTGCGAGCATCTTCAGATTGTAGCAGTCGCCATCCTCGATTACCTCGTGGTACCACCGCTCCCAGGTATCGATTTGCTGCCTGGTCTCCTCCTGATAAGCCGGGGCTTTGCCCTCGTTGTCGGCGCGGATGAGCAGCATCAGCTGCTCAAAAAGCTCCGGACCGATCTCGCAAAGGACGCGGCGGACATCGGGCTTGCCCTTCGGATAGCGGAAATCATGCCACCGGATCAGGATCTGCACCCGGCGGATGGTCTCATTGTCAAACTTCAGACCTTTTAGGATCCGGACAGCGCGGTCTGCGCCTTCCTTCTCATGCCCCTTGAAATGATCGTGGCCATTCTTAGAATCCACGAAACGGACGTAGGGCTTCCCGCAGTCATGCAGGAGAGCCGCCCAGCGCAGAACAGGATCCTTGGGCGATGCCTCGAGAACCTTTATCGTATGCTCGCCGACGGAGTAGCAATGATACTTTGTATTCTGTTCCGTTGCCATCATCACATCAAACTCAGGATATATCTGGCGCGTGATGCCCGCTTCGTAGACCAGACGGAAAAGCCCTGGATTGTCCGAGGTGAGGAGCTTCGTGAGCTCCACCTGGATCCTCTCCTGGCTTACCTTCTCCAGGGTCGGAGCCAGATCGCAGACCGCTGCCCAGGTTTTCTCCTCGATGGCAAAGCCGAGCTGTGCGCTGAAACGGATGGCCCGCAGGATTCTGAGGGCATCCTCGCCGAAGCGCTCCTCGGCGCAGCCGACCGCCCGGATGATGCCGGCCTTCAGGTCCGCCATCCCATCAAACTCATCGACGATCCCTGTGCGGGGATTGAACGCCATCGCATTGATGGTAAAATCACGCCGCTTCAGGTCCTCTAAAAGGCTTGCCGTGAAGGCGACCTCCTTCGGATGTCTGCCATCCTCGTAGGCGCCGTCGATCCGGTAGGTCGTGACCTCGTATCCGTTTTTCCCGAGCATGACCGTCACGGTCCCATGCTGGATCCCGGTATCGATCGTCCGGCGGAACAGCCGCTTCACGTCCGCCGGCATCGCAGAGGTCGTGATATCCCAGTCCCCGGGGACGCGCCCCAGCAGGGAGTCACGCACACAGCCGCCAACCGCGTAGGCCTCGAAGCCGGCCTTTTCGATTGTCTCTATGATTTCCGCCACCTGGGCAGGAATCTTGATTGCCATACTTTTCTCCTAATACAAGGGCAGGGGTTTGAAAAATCACCCCTGCCCGGCCATTTGCTTTATTAATACGCCTTACCCCAGTAGACAAGCTTCTTCGCAGGTCGTCCGCAGCAGACACAGGTCTCGGAGATCTGCTCCTGCTCAAACGGCATGCAGCGTGAGGTCGCTGTCGTATCTTCCTTGATCTTCAGCTCGCACTCGACATCACCGCACCACATCGCCTTGACAAAGCCAGGCTTGTTTGCGACGGCATCGCAGAACTCATCGTAGGTTCTCGCCTCGCTGATGTGAGATGCCAGGTGCGCCTTCGCACGCTCCAGCATATCGGACTGCATCGTAGCCAGAACCTCCTGCACGGTCTCAGCCAGCTGATCCAAAGGAGTGATGATCTTCTCACGAGTATCGCGGCGGACGATGACAGCCTGTCCAGCCTCCATATCCTTCGGACCGATCTCGACACGTACCGGAATGCCACGCATCTCTGCCTCGGCGAACTTCCAGCCAGGGCTCTTGTCCGAGTCATCCATACGGCTGCGGATACCGGCACCCTTCAGGATAGCGGCAAGCTCGGCAGCCTTCTCCATGACGCCCTCCTTACGCTGCTGAACCGGGATTACAACAGCCTGGATCGGCGCGATGCGAGGCGGCAGGACCAGACCGGAGTCATCACCGTGAACCATGATGATGGCACCGATGATACGGGTGGACATACCCCAGGAAGTCTGATGGACATACTGAAGCTCATTGTTGCTGTCGGAGTACTGGATGCCAAAGGCTCTGGCAAAGCCATCGCCGAAATTATGGCTGGTACCGGACTGCAGCGCCTTGCCGTCGTGCATCAGGGCCTCGATCGTGTAGGTCGCCTCGGCACCGGCAAACTTCTCTTTGTCGGTCTTGCGGCCCTTGACGACCGGGATCGCCAGCACCTGCTCACAGAAATCCGCGTATACATTCAGCATCTGGATCGTACGAGCCTCTGCCTCCTCCGCGGTGGCATGGGCGGTATGGCCCTCCTGCCACAAAAACTCAGCCGTACGAAGGAAAGGACGGGTCGTCTTCTCCCAGCGGACTACGGAGCACCACTGATTGTAGCACTTCGGCAGGTCACGGTGAGACTGGATAATACGGGAATACAGGTCGCAGAACAGGGTCTCCGACGTCGGGCGCACGCACAGACGCTCCGGCAGGGTCTCCATACCGCCCTGGGTAACCCACGCTACCTCAGGCGCAAAGCCCTCAACATGATCCTTCTCCCGCTGAAGCAGGCTCTCTGGAATAAACATCGGCATGTAGACATTCTCCACACCGGTTTCCTTAAAACGAGCATCCAGCTCCTTCTGAATATTTTCCCAGATCGCATAGCCATTCGGCCGCAGGATGACACATCCACGGACACCGGAATAATCGATCAGCTCTGCCTTTGTCACAACGTCCGTATACCACTGAGCAAAATCCTCGCTCATGGAGGTGATGGACTCGACCAGTTTCTTCTCTTTTGCCATATTGATCTCCATTCTACTAACTGATAAGGAACATGAAGGCGAAAACACTTTAAATAAAGCTTCGCGCACGCTTCCTTTATTCACATTCCATCATTCTATGCGAAAGCCCTTCTCTTGTCAATAAAGCGGCCGGAGAAATGTTCTTGCAAGGATGGCAATCTTTCTCTATAATAGGATGAGCCCAAAACAATCATCCGAATCAGAACAAGGATTACAGCAGATATCAGAACAGATATCGAAACAGGACAGATACCGGAACAGGTATCAGAACAGGAGGTACTGTTATGGAAGATCAGACTATTTTACGTTTACTTACCGCCGTTGCCAAGGATATGCTCACCATCAAAAATGAGATTCAGACGATCCGCGTCGATATGAACGGTTTTCACGATACTCTCGAGGACAATAAGCGCCAGCTCGCCCAGATGAAGGACGACATGATCGGCTACCACGGTGAGCTGCAGGAGCTCTCCACTCGCCTCGCAAGCCTCGAGGACACAGTAAAGGATACGACCAAGACGGTCGAGGCCTCCACCTCCTCCGTCGAGACTCTCCGTTTCCACACCGAGGAAATGGAAAATAAGCTCATCCTCATCGACAACAAGCTTGCCGACTCTGAGGATTCCATCCTCCGCGCGACAAATGGCTTCACGCAGGTCCGCGACACCGTCGCAGGCTTTGGCACCGACATGGATTCCTTAAAGGAAAGCAGCAATGAGGCCGCAGAGCGCATTGTCAAGATCTCGAACGAAATCTCCCAGATCAATGAGACCCTGCAGTCCTCGTCTCACGACGCCGTCGTCATGCAGAACAACGTGGCCGAGATCACCTCTGCCATGCAGGTTACCAAGAATAATGTCGCTGACCTTTACTCCGCTGTCCAGACGACCGAGAAGGATATCCATCTGGTCAATGACCGGATGACCGGTATCGAGACGGCTTTCAAGGAGACGAACAAGGTCCTGGCGAAGGTCGATTCTCAGGGCGTTCAGGCTAATTCGGACCTGGCGAAGGTCAGCGGTGTGCTGCAGAGTATGCTGCAGATCAATGGGCAGCAGATCGAGAAGGCCGACCAGACCATCTCGCTTCTGCGCAAGAACCGCTCCGAGTCCAACGAGTTCCGCGACAAACTCAAGACCGCCTTCCAGAACATGCAGTAATAATAAGTAAA
>CAMOGO010000023.1 GCA_946614075.1 uncultured Lachnospiraceae bacterium
GGAGCTGTATCCTTTTAAAAAATTACCGAATGAGGAGCTGTATCCTTTTAAAAAAATACCGAATGAGGAGCTGTATCCTTTTAAAAAAATACAAATCAGGATCGATACCCATCAAAAAAGTCCTCCTGCTTTCTTCAAAGGAAAGCCTGGAGGACTTGATTTTACCGTATCAGCCGGATGCCTTCGTACTTTATGCTGGTGACGAAGAGTATCTTCCGCAGGTGAAAACGTACGATCTCGCTGTAGTCCAGCTTAAAGGGCGGCAGGAGGATCGTAAGATCCGGGTCGGGTGCCGGGACAGCGCGGTAGCGCTTTTTGCGGAAGGTCTCGGCTTTTTTCGGATCGACCGGATGGATATAGAGCTCCGATACTTCAAAGTCGGAGTTGTCGCTGGTGACGACCTCGACGACCATCGTGGTCTTGCCGGTATTTTTCATGTAGTCGACCACTTCAGGGTCAAATTCGAACGTCATACGAAGCTCCCTTCTTACTGTTTATGCATTGCTGCCTTTATACAAAAAACGGCAGAGGCTGTGGCGGTAAGCCTGGCACTCTGCCGCTTATGTTATTCTATCCTATCTCCCTATGAATAGCAAGGGTCGGTGACGGCGAGGTCGTAGCGGCGGCTTGCAGGGCAGAAGGCTGCCAGTACCCAGAAGTATGCGTTGCGGCAGTTCGGGGTGCCGACGGTCGGATGATAGCCGGCCGGTGCCTGGACAAAGGTGCCGGTGTGGACCGGAGAGGCTACGACGTCCTCAAACTCGCCGCTCTTCAAGTAGCTCAGATGCAGGCCGAATTTCGGAGCCGGGAGATCGAAATAGCAGTAGACTTCCTCGAGGTCCTTCTCGTGCTGGTGCGGAGGCCAGCTCGTCCAGGTGCCGTCGCCGCCCCAGGTGAGGCCGCAGATCAGAGCGGATGCCTCGTCCTGCGGAGGCAGGGTGAACATGACCTCGCGGGTGCCGCTTCCGGAACCGTGGATCTGGTGGATGTCGCCGATCGGAAGGGTGTCATCGTACTTGCGGAAGAGGGTCTTGCCGATGCCTTCGTACTTGGCAGCGCCGATGTAGAAGACGCAGTCTTCGTCAGCGGTGATGGTGACGGAGACGTTTGCCGGGATGTAGAAGGAGTCGAAGCGGACCATAGCCTTGCCGTCCAGGACCTCGCCGACTTCTGCGCAGCAGCTGCCGCCAAGGTGTGCGGCACCGTAGATCAGGCACGGATGCATCTCCAGCTCGCCGGAGGAGAGGGTGTAGGACTCACCGGCCGGCAGGTTCAGACGGAAGATCTGAGCTGCGTGGCATTCGCATTTGTCCGGGGTGATGACGGCGTGGAAGCCGGGGGTATCGGGCGACTGAACGGCCCATTTTTCCATTCTTGCAACATTTTCAGGATTTCTCATGATTGACCTCTTTTCTTTTTTTACGGGATGACACTGGGGACGGTTCTCGGTGTCACCCCAGATGACACTGAGGACGGTTCTCGGTGTCACCACCGCCACCCATCAAAAAGGCCTGCCGTTACCCGGCAGGCCTTGCGTTATTCAAGTACAGACGATACAGTCTGCGTCATTCCTGTCGACAGGTCCGATATTTATGCCCTGTCAGGCGGCAGCAGCGATCAGCGCCCGCCTGCGATATCTGCCTACAGCAGGCAGACCGAGAACCACGGCACGAAAACAGTCAGGAAGAAGACTGCCATGTAGCCGATCAGGAACGGTATCTCGCCCTTGGCAATGTCTCCCATCTTCAGGCCGGATACCGTAGAAGCCGAGAAGATGTTGACCGCAACAGGCGGGGTCATGGTACCGATAACGTTGGAGATGCAGACGATCATACCAAAGTGGATGACGTTGACGCCCATGCTCTGGGCGATCGGCCACAGAACGGGAACCAGCAGAACCGCGATAGCGGTACCCTCCATGAACGTACCAAAGATCAGCAGGATGATCGCGACGACGAAGCAGAACATCGTGGTGTTCAGGTTCCAGCCGACAACGGTCTGAACGAGGATCTTGGAGGTTCCGGAGAAGGTGAATACGTAGCTGAATGCGGTGGAGGTTGCGATGATGAAAAGGATCATGGCAGCCGACTTCGCAGAGTCAAAGAAGATACGATAGATCTCCTTGAGATTCAGCTCGCGGTAAATCAGAAGACCGGCGATCAGGGCCCAGATGCAGGCCGCGACGGACGACTCGGTAGGAGTCATCAGACCGGAGTAAATGCCGCCCAGGATGATGATAGGAGTCATCAGAGCCGGGATCGCATCCAGGAAGTCATGCAGCAGCTCTTTGCCGGAGATCTTCTTGGAGTCCTTCGGCCACTGCTCCTTATTTGCATAGAACAGAGCAACGCCGATCAGGGTGACCATGATGATGATACCGATCAGCATACCCTGCTTGAACATGCTGCCGATCGAGGCACCGGTGATGGTACCGTAGATAACCATGATGATGGACGGGGGAATGATCGGCCCCAGACCACCGGAAACGACCAGAAGACCTGCGGTCCTTTCCTTCGGATAACCCTGCTCAGCCATGGAGCCGTAAAGCATGGAACCGATAGCGATAACCGTTGCCGGAGCGGAACCGGACAGAGCGGCGAAGAAAGCACAGGAGATGATCAGAACGACAGCCATACCACCGCGGACGTTACCGATCAAGTCGTTGACGAAGTTTACGATACGCCTTGAAATACCTCCCTTGGTCATCAGGTTTCCGGCCAGGACGAAGAAGGCGATGGCCATGATGGAAACACTGTCGAGGCCCTGATAGATCTTAAGGACGATCGTGTTGAAGGTTGCCGGAGCCATGACGCTCTGGCAAAGCATGATGGTCGCTGTGGAAGCAACACCTAAGGAGATGGAAATCGGAACGCCTACGATCAGGCAGATAGCGAAGGTTCCGAAAAGAACGATACCAGCATTCATTTATTTAGCCACCTCCTCTTCGGATTTATTGAAATTCATGAACATTCGAACCAAAATCGTGATCTGCATTGCGGAAGCGGCAACGAAGCCGATCAGCAGAGCAGCGTAGGGAACGGCCTGGGGCCAGTTCAGAGCGGTGGTAGTAACATGGCGGGCAATCGAGGTACGAAGAGCGTTGACAGCGCCAACCGTCATCAGGCAGCAAAAACCAGCCAGAATAACCTGGGCAATGATATCAACAACCTTGCGAACCTTACCATGCAGCATATCGGTAATAGCGGAAACACGAACCTGTGTGCCGTCGCGAAGGCCAACCTCGGCACCAAGAAGTACCATATAGAGCATCGTGATACGGGCCAGCTCGTCAAACCACGGAATAGCAGCTTTGAAAACATTACGGGCCAGAACCGAGCCAAACATGGTGCAGACCATGATGATGAAGGCTACGACCATAATGATCTCCTCAAGACGCTGCAGAAAGAGAAGGAATTTCTTAGCGGAAGACATAATAACCTCACTTAATCTGGGAGATGATAGGCCTGGAAAAAGCTGGCGAAGAAGGCAGATACTAACTCTGCTTTACAAAACCGGCCGGCTGGCGCTTGGACCAGCCGGCCGGAATGTCAGCTAACTATTTTCCTAAGCGGGTTAGATTACATAGCAGCGAATGCAGCGATATCCTCGTTCAGAGCAGCCTCCCAAGTCTCGTCGAAGGAGATTCCCTGAGCCGGATCTGCGATGTATGCAGCGTAGTTGTCGCGCATGGTCTGGATATCCTCAGCAGGCATATCGAAGAACTCGATGCCGGCACCCTTCAGGTTGTCAACTGCCTCGTTGTTGAAGTCAACCAGGTACTGCCACTGCTCGGTGCAGCCCTCGGAAACACCCTTCATGAAGCCTTCCATAACATCATCGCCCAGCTCAGCTACCTTATTGTAAGCATAGTCGGACATAACAACGATGATGTAGCAGAAGTAGTGGTTCGTCCAGGTAACGTAAGGGCAAACCTCATACCAGCCATTGATCCAGTCGTTGGAAACAGCGTTCTCGCAAGCATCGATGGTACCCTGCTGCAGAGCGGTGTACTGCTCGGAAGCAGCCATAGGGGTAGCAACAGTGCCGAAGGAAGTCCACATAGCGACCTGAAGAGCGGAGCCCATGGTACGGACCTTCATACCCTGCATATCAGCCAGGGACTTAACAGCCTTCTTGGAGAAGAGGTTACGGAAACCGGACTCTTTCCAACCGATCATGTGCAGGCCAGCAGCCTCGCAGCCACTCTTCATCAGCTCACCAATCTTAGCTCCCATAGCGTAGTTAGCAGCATCAGCGCTCTCCCACAGGAACGGCTTCTCAAGAACAGCGCACTCCGGGAAGTAGTTCTCCAGAACGGAGTTAGCGCAGGTAGCGATATCGATCTCACCATTAGCGCAGCCCTCAGTGGAAGCAGCCTCATCGCCAAGGGTACCACCAGCGAAGACCTCGATAGCGACCTTGCCATTGGTGTACTGATTGACCAGCTCTGCGATCTTGTAAGCGCCCTGAGCATAGTTGGAGTTGTCAGCGTCAACCAGAGAATACTTCAGAGTGACCTCTGCAGCGGCAGCAGCATCACCGCCAGCAGCCTGGGTCTCACCACCGGCAGCCTGGGTCTCACCACCGGCAGCCTGAGTAGCAGCAGAGCTGGAACCGGATGCGGAAGAGCTGGAGCCACCATTGCCGCAAGCGCCAAGTGCGGAAACAGCTGCTACGGTAGCTACGGTTGCAGCTGCACCCTGTAAAAAGTTACGACGAGAGATTTTCTTCATTTTGTCCTCCTTAAAAATGATGTGAAACATCAACTAAAATATGTAACCGTAAAGATGAGACATTGCCATAAGTGAGCCTGTATATACCAGAAAACAGGCCGCGATACTGGCTTATGATAACTTGTCTGACATCTGAACAGTTCACTGTTAATATTATACTGTGTTTGTTGACTTTTGTCTAGTAAAAACTGAGATAATAGACAAATTGAAAGCCTAAAAATTAGCAAATAGAGAAAATATAGGAAGAATAATTTAATTAGGATCAAGCCTCTCGCCGGTCACCTCATCGCGGCACCAGGCGCCCTTCTTCTCATAGCTCTCACACGTGTTCTCGATGATCTCGTTGACGTGATCCATTTCGTCAAACTTGTGGAGATAAAGGACACGTTTGATGATATTCTCGCGCTGCATCTCAAGCAGGAAGTAATCCTGGTCGAGCCCCTGTGACTGGCAGCAGGAAAGCTCGCCGATCTTCATCTCGCCCATATAAAAGCCGATGTGGCAGAGCGGCTTTCCGCGGTGATGACGTAGAAATGCCTCCGAGGACATGCCGGTCAGCGCCGAGCGCAGCTTGTCGCCGGGACGGTAGAGCAGGTCATAGTAGGCAGCGGCTGTTGCCTGCTCGCGGGCAGCCCGGGAAGCAGTTGTCTCAGCATCACTGGCAGCCTGGGACTCGTCCGCCCCTTCTTTCTTTGCAACGATCAGATTCAGACGGATGCGGTTTCCAAACATGGCGGATTCCAGCTGGGAGTGTGCGGACCAGTCGGGGATGCAGCCGGCTCCGGCCATGGCCATACCGGCGCAAAGGACCAGCTCATCGCAGGCTTCGCGGTCGACAGAGACGAGCCAACCGCCTGGCTTTACCATTTTCGACAGACCGGCATAAAAAGGACGAATCACTTCCGTGATAGGACCGACGGAAGCATCCACAGGGCCATAGACGGAGAGCCCGCCGATGTCTGCACTGTCCGGGAAACACTGACTGCAGAAGACCGTGTCAAACATCGCAGGTGAGTCAGCGGGTGTGTCACGGGTGACAACGGGGACGGTTCTCGGGGTGACAACGGGGACGGTTCTCGCTGTCACCTCCGAGGTGACAGCGAGAACCGTCCCCGTTGTCACCCCCATATAATCCGCAACTTTGAAGTCGACGTTTTTAAGGCCTAAACGCTTGGCGAGCTGCTTGGCGAGGCGGATCGAGTCCTGGCGGCAGTCGATGCCCGTGATATGACTCTCCGGGAAGAGCTTCGCCAGGCAGCAGGTGATGTGGCCGTCCTCACAGCCGGCGTCGAGGATCTCCTTCCCGAAATACTGCGGGTGGTCCTTCACCCAGCAGAGAGTAACCTCGTCGTGGATCGCATTCTGCGCGCCGCCGATGATGAGGCTGGCGTCCAGGTCGCGGTGCTTCAGCCGATAGTAGTCATCGCGGGTTATGGCAGGGCGGGTGGGGTCGTTCGCCCGCTTCCAGAATTCCTTCGTATATTTATTATCGTAGGTGTCGCAAAGGATCGACTCCATCATAGGGAAATTCGGCGACGCCAGTATCTTTAATTCTTTAAAATAGGCATGGATCTCCGGATCCGGTTTATACATAAGGGCTCCTCCTGATAATCATCGTTTGCAAATCTTTGCGAAAAGCAGTGCATTTGCTACCTAAGAATACGCAAGTCGGCCTGGAATGTCAACTCCTTAGGCCGCTGCCACAGGGCGAAAACGCCCAAAGCCAGGCCGCCGGCCTGCCCTGTTGAGATCCATTTCCGATGTCGCCTGCCGAGAAGTGCTTTTGAGCGCTTGCAATTTGAGGCCGCCTCATGTACAGTAGGCGAAGACTACGATTAAGGCCCCCAAATGGCCTGTTGCCATACACAGAACCCGGACTGGAAAGGAGATACTTCCTATGATCCTCGAGATGGCCCCGATGGAGGGCGTCACAAACTACATTTACCGGCAGGTCTTCGCCAAGTACTATGGCGGGATTGATCGCTATTACACGCCGTTTCTCTCGCCGAACCAGAACCGGAGCTTTCTGACGAAGGAGTGGAATGAGATCAAGCCGGAAAATAACGAGGGCATCGATGTGGCCCCGCAGATCCTGAGCAACCGGGCGGATACCTTCATGTGGGCGGTGGAGCAGATCCAGGCGCTTGGATACCGGGAGGTCAATCTGAACCTCGGCTGTCCGTCGGGCACGGTGACGGCCAAGAAAAAAGGCAGCGGGGCGCTGGCGGATCTGGGGATGCTGAAGGATTTCCTCGATGAGATCTTCTGGCGGTGCCCGCTTGAGATCTCGATCAAGACCCGGATCGGTGTCAAAGACCCGGAGGAGTTTGATGCGATCCTGGAGCTTTACCGCCAGTATCCGATCAAGGAGCTGATCGTCCACCCGCGCGTGCAGAAGCAGTTTTATAAAGGAGAGCTTCATCCCGAGGCGTACGAGAAAGCGTATCGGTTAACGAACGCAACTGGGGACGAGGTGCGAAAATCCGGAGAGAATGCTACGGAAAAGGGACAAACGCCCCAGATTCACAGCTTTGACGGTTGCTTCCCAGTCAGCTTCAATGGCATGATCTGCACGCGGGAGGACGCGGAAAAAGCGCTGGCTGCCTGGCCGCAGACTCATGCCCTCATGCTGGGGCGGGGCCTGATTGCGAACCCGGCGCTGGCCCTTGAGATCAAGGGTACCGGGCAGCGGGATAAAAAGACACTGAGGGCTTTTAGCGAGGAGCTCACAGCCCGGAACAAAGAGGTGCTGTCGGGAGATACGCAGCTGCTCGGCCGCATGAAGGAGGTATGGTTTTACCTGCTGCCGCTCTTTACCAACTACGAGGAGTACCAGAAGCCTTTCCGCAAGGCGCGGACCTACGCAGCCCTGCAGGAGGTCCTGAGCCGTTTATTTAATAAGGAAGAGCTCGCGCCGGACGGGAAATTCGAAGCAAACAGGGCATTTGTCAAAGAAGTAACAGGAGCAATAAAGTGTAAATAAGTTGACAAATCGCATAGCGATGGTATAATATGACTCGGATGTAACAAATCCGTAATATTTTTAACAGAAAATTAACCGAGAGAGGTTCATATGCGTAAATCGAAATTACTTACCAAAATGGGATGCCTGACGATGGCCGCTATGATGTTTGCCGCACAGCCCGCGATGGCACAGGCGGCAGAGGTCAACAGAGAGACCACATCTCTGGCAGGTATTTCCACCGTAGTCGATGAGTATATTGAAAATAATGAAGGCGGAGAGGACCAGATCGTCGAGATGGTGAACTCCGTTGTCGCTCCGACCGCGACGGTTTCGCTGGCCGATGGCCTCGTCATCGCGAAGGTTGATCAGTACGTCAACGTCCGTTCGATGCCGTCCACCGAGGGCGAGATCGTTGGTAAGATCTACGATCAGGCTGCGGCGACGCTGCTGGAGACCGTAGAGGGAGTTGACGGAGACTGGTACCACATCCAGTCCGGCAACGTCGACGGATACGTCCTTTCCTATTACTTTGTCACTGGCCAGGAGGCACAGGACTTTGCCATGAACTGTGGCAACATGTATATGGTCATTGAGGAGTACGGCATCAATGTCCGCTCCGAGGCCAATACCGACTGTGATGTCGTTACCGTTCTTTATCAGAATGATACCGCAACGGTTCTGGATATCGATGACCCCGAGTTTGTCCACGTCGAGCTCGACGATGGCGAGGAGGGATACATTTCCCGCGAGTACGTCGGACTTTATCTTGACTGTGACACCGCTCTGACTCTGGAAGAGGATGAGGCGATGTGGGAAGAGATCGAGCGTCGTGCACGTGAGGCTGAGGAGGCCGCTGCAGAGGCAGCCCGCCAGGAAGAGCTGCAGGCTTACTATGGCGCACGTTGGGCAGAGCGCAGCACGATCGTCGATTACGCTTACGCTTGCCTCGGCTGCGACTATGTATGGGGCGGCGAGGGTCCGTCCGGCTACGACTGCTCCGGTCTGGTTAAGTGTGCATACGCACAGGCTGGCTACTATCTGGCACATTCGTCTTCCGTACAGGGTGCGAGCGGTACGATTATCAGTATCTCCTCCGCACAGCCCGGCGACCTGGTCTGGATGCCTGGTCACATCGGTATCTACGTCGGAAACGGCCAGTGTATCCACGCAGCAGACTACGGCATCGGCGTTATCCAGTCCAGCGTCTGGTCCGTCGGTTGGTCCTACGCAGTCAGCATCATCGGCTAAGTTCGTAATTAGATAAAACAACAAAAAACTGCCGCATCTCTAAGATGCGGCAGTTTTTTGTTGGTGGATAAAGCACAGATGTTTGTATGGGAGGTGGTGGCGAGAAAGCAATGATCAGCCTTGTCTTGCCATAAGATATTCGGCAACAGATTCTTCTACGACCTTATTCAGCGATGTGCCATGGTTGAATGCATAAACAGCAGCTTTCTTGTGAAGCTCCGGATCCTTAAATCGGATATTGAAGCTACCCTTAAAGGCCTTTTCTGGCTTAGTGCCATTAGCTCTGCATAGCTCAAGATAATCATCGACAGCGCCTCTAAAATCCGCTATAAGTTCCGCCACGGTAGTTCCTTCATAGGATATTAAAGAACGTATTCCCTGGACCTTTCCAAAAAGAATGCTATCTGCCTCGGAAAACTCAACACTGCCGATATAACCTTTATATTCCATTGTATTATTCATATTAATTTCTCCTGTTCTAATTTCTCCAGCAGTTGTTTTACCTGATAGTCCAGCAGTTCCTTACGTGGATGCGGTTTGTGAAGTAAAATCGATCCGTGATCCTCACTGGTAAACATAACACGGGATCCACTAGTCTTTCCTTTGTTAGACCTGTTAAATGATAAATAAGAAAGCAGAGCCTCCGCCTCCTCGAAGGTAAAGTCGCGAGGCTTGGATTTTAGTTTCTTTATCAACTTATCTTTTTGTCCCATATTCTCCTCCTTGTTCAAAAGTATAACATGAGTCCAAAGGACTTGCAACTATAAATAGTTGCATCCTTTCCCTATCTCAACCACCGCAATTGTTGTAAACATCATTGCTCAATTTGACAAGTTAGTGTAGAATTAGAAATAAGCATTACAGAACCGGCCGGTCGTACCATACCTGCCGGTTTTTTGTTGTTTCAAAACGTAAAGTATGAATGACCGTACTTACTGACTGATGAGCTAAAATTGCGAAGACTTGCAAATGTCATTCAAAGGCATCTGATGAAAGGAGGAATAGTATTGGATGTCAGGACATTCGGGTATGCGAGAGTGTCTACCCGAGAGCAGAATGAGGCGCGTCAGATGGATGCGCTAAGGCGTTTTCCGGTCGACGAGGAAAACATATTCGTGGATAAACAAAGCGGCAAGGATTTTGAACGGCCCAGCTACAAGAAGATGATCCGGCTCTTAAAGCCTGGGGACACGCTCGTGATCCTATCGATCGACCGGCTGGGGAGAAACTACGACGAGATCCTACAGCAGTGGCGGCTTTTGACCAAGGTCAAGCTGATCGACATCGTCGTGCTGGATATGCCGCTCCTGGATACGAGAAATCACGACAGAGGTCTAACCGGCGAATTTATCGCAGACATGGTGCTTCAGATCCTGTCTTATGTAGCGCAGAATGAGCGCGAAAACATCCGAAGGCGGCAGGCCGAGGGGATCGAAGCTGCCCGCAAACGGGGAGTCAA